>JAIYCA010000088.1 GCA_027488265.1 Planctomycetaceae bacterium | reverse complement strand
GCACATCCGGCGACCAAGAGGGCGTAGCCGAATGAAGACAGCACGGCATCGACCGCTCCGTGCTCGTCCCACGCATGCTGCGCAAACAAAGCAAGCCCAACCACCGCACCGAGCGCGAGTCGTGACACCGTGAGACGAACGTTCATCCATGCAGCATAGTGCGATTGCATGAAGATGCCAATTGAAACGGTGTCGACGCGTGATTTGCATCACGATTCATCACGGCGTCGCAGGGTTCGCGGGCGTCGCGGCCGACGCCGCCGCCGGCATCTGCACCACGACCTCCGCCGGGAAAATCGCGCTCGGATCGCTGCGCTCCGCGAGTGTCTTCGCCATCGTCGCGATGGTTGCAGGAACCACGCCCTCGAAGAGCGTTGCGCCGCCGAGAGCAGGGCCCGCTTTCACAGTCACTGGCTTCGTGAGATCGACCATCGAGCTATCGAGTCGGATCGCAAGTTTCGTCACGCCAGTTGCTTCGAGAATCGTGATCGTCTGTCCCTTGCGCTCGGCAACAACGCGCTGGCCGCCCTTCGGCTCGGGGTTGGCGAGCCAGTAGAAGCGGGTGCTCGTCACGTCATCTTGCAGCCAAACGATGCGCTCTGGCCGCAGATTCCGCGAGAACTTTGCCATCCACGGCACGGCAACCGCGTCTTTGCGATCCATCCAGTGGCCGTTCTCTTCGTAGATCGTGACCTCGTGCGTGTATCCACCCGGATCCTTCGCCGCGAGATCCGCGAGCGTCGTCTTCCACGAACGCGCGATGTCGTTGCGACTGAACGCGGCGTCTTTGCCGCCCATGTAGAGCGCGAACGGAATGTTGCGCAGTCCGTCGGGACGCGTTTCGTTTGGATGGCCCGCCATCATCGCGGCGGCTGCGAAGGAATCGGCCATACGCGGCGCGAGTTGATAGACACCGTCGCCGCCTGCGCTGTATCCCATCAGATACACACGATTCGGATCGACATCTTCAAACACGATCATGTCGCGAATGAGTTCGCGGAAGAGTTCATCGATGTGGCCTTGGTGCCACAAGTTCCACGTGTCGGTTGGCGCACGCGGCGCGACGTACACACCTTCTTCTGGCTTGTAGAGACGCTTCTGATTTTCCCACTGTTGCGTATTCACTTGAGGAGGTGCGCCGCCGCCGCCGTGCATCGAGATGTACAAACTGCGGCCCGTCTTCGGCTTCTCGCCGTAGACCGCGTACCAGAATGGCATCTTCGTTCCGTCGGACGCAACAAGCGTCTTCGATTCGAATTCCTTCTGATCGTTCTTGCGAACTTCCGATTCGAGCGCCTTCGTCAACAACGTCGTGACGCGCTCGAGTTCCTTCGAAGTCGGGGCCGTGTCGAGCGTGGTGGATGCGAACGGTTGTGCAGCAACATCGGCGACGGTGCCGTCCTTCAGGAAGGCTTGCAGGCCCTTGATTGCTGTGGTTGAGTTTGGTTTCTCACTCTTCTCATCGCCGCGCGCGGCAGGTGCAATCACTTCCGCAGGCATGAACGCCGCGTCGATGAAGAAGTCGGAGTCGTCGAAAGCAGCGGAAAATCGGCCCGAAACGGCGCCAGGCACAGAAGTCGGCGTAGAAGCTGGCGCAGTGCTCGTCGCAGTGGTCGTCGCAGGGGTGGTCGCGGGCGCCTCGAGAATGACTTCACGGATTTCGCCGCCCGACCGCACGAACGACGCCTTCTCGACGAGCACCCCGTCGATCGCGAATGCGATCATGCCTTCTTTCGGCACGATGAGTTCAAGATGGTCGTTGAGGTCGAAGCGTTCATCCTTCGAAACGCCCTTCGCAACTGAGCCGCTCGCTTGATCGCGCGCTTCGACCGCGCGCGACACACGCAGCTTCGTTTGCGGATCGCGGACGGAGATACGCATCACCTGCATGCCTTCAGGAATGGCAGCGGACTGGCCCGCATAGCGATCGGTGACATCGACGGCGCGCGCGCGCGGTCGCGATCGATCGAAGACAAACGGGAACTCGACACCCGTCTCGCGCCATGTCACGGCGTAAATCGCGTGCTCAGGCTTCGAGCGGTTCTGTCCGCTCGCGCGACCGCTAAACCAACCTTGATCGAGTTCATCGCCGGTCGGTTCTGCAGCACCGGTGTAGCGCCAACGCGTGCCGTCCCAAATCTCAATCCACGAGTGGTTGCCCGAGCCATCGGTCCACATCGGTACGCCCACAAAACGCGCGGGAATTCCAACAGATCGGCACGCATCGATGAGCAAGATCGAAAGGCCCGAGCACGAAGCAAGACCCGACTCGATCGACTCACTTGGCGATTGATCGGCGCGCTTGCGCTTCGTCGAGTATTGCACCTTGAACTCGGGGAAAACGCGCTGATTGAGGCGCGCGGCGGCGAGTGCTGGATCGCGCAAACCTTCCACCATCGGCAGGCACTTCGGGCGAAGCATCGGCATCCAAAGTTCGCGCTTCTCGCTCACGCTTGCGTACGGAAGAATCGCGTCGAAGTAGGTCGCTTCATCGACCATCGCACTCCACGGTGCAGATTTCCACGCGTTGTACGCGCCGTCCACATGCGTCAGGAGAAAGACGGCCTTCAGTTCGCGCAAGTCCGCCTCGGGCATGTGCGCGATGAGCCACTCAAGCGATGCGCGTTGCGCATCGGGCACGCTCGCGAGTGCCTTCTCGAGTTCTGCGCGATTCGCTCCTGCCGCCTCGAGTGCGCGCGAGAGGCCGATCGCCGCAGGCGACGTCAGCGCGTCGCGATCCGCGTGCGGCGATGCGAGAATTCCTGAACGCGCGTGCGTTGAAGTCGCGAGCACCAGCGGGTAGGCGACGGAGAGAAATGCGCAGAAAGTCGGGGCGATTCGCATCCCGCGAGTGTACTCGCTCGCCTGCAATTCTCGAAAGCCCGCATCACTTCACAGTGATGACGCTCGCCTCATCGAGAATCGTGACGATGAATGCGAGGAAGAGCAGGATGTGTACGACGCCTTGCACGGCGTTCACGCGTCCGCCACGGAGATTAATCGCCGCGACGAGGAACGTCGTCACGAGGAGCACGATGTACGGGGCGTCGAGTCCGAGTTCGGGCGAAACTCCGGTAAACCAGCGAATCGCCAAGACTGCGGGCACCGTCAGGCCGATCGTCGAAAGCGAACTTCCGAGGAGAACGTTCATCGCGCGTTGCGTTTCTTCACGCGCCGCGGCCTTGAGCGCGGCAAGGCCTTCGGGCGCGAGCACGAGTGCCGCAATAAAGACACCGCCGATACCCGCGGGCAAGTAGGACGCCGCGAGGAGACCCTGCACGCGGCCCGCGAGTCCTTCGGCAATCGCCACGACACCAACGAGCGCAAGCACGAGAAGCGTGCCCGATCGCCACGTCGACACGGGCTCATGTGCTTCGCCCGAAGCATGCGCTTCCTTGCGCGCTTCGTGTTCGCGTTCGGTCATGTGGTGATGTGCGTAGAAATTGCGATGCCGCGTCGTTTGGAAGTAGAGGAACACAAGATAAATCACAAGCGACGCGCAGCCAACGAAGACTTCCATCGGGTCGCTCATCCAACCGCCGACAGCACTGTGCGTGAAACGCGGCAGAATCAGGGTGATCGCGCCGAGTGCGATGATCATCGGGAGATAGGAGCTCGCCGATTGCGCGTTGAACTCTTGCTCCTGCCGTTTGAGGCCGCCGATGAGAAGAACCGCGCCCATCAAGAGATTCAACAGAATCATCAAGACCGAAAGCATCGTGTCGCGCGCGACGGTCGCATCGCCGTTCGATCCAAGCATGACCGCGCAGACCGCAGCAACTTCGATGATGATTGCAGAGATCGTGAGAATCACTGTTCCGAGGGGTTCTCCGAACTTCTCCGCGAGCTCATCGGCGTGCGCCATCGCGCGGAACGCTGCCGCAACGATGCACACCACCAGCCAGATACTCCAAAGCAGATTCGCACCGTTGTTGATTTCGCCCGCAGGAGACCAGTGCGCGAGCACCACGCCGCCTGTCAGAAGCGCGAGCAGAATTGGCAAGTCTGGGAGCCAGCGGGCGAGGAATGATCGCGGCGGGGCTTTCGCGTGTCTCGACATGACGCGGAGAATACTCGCCAGTTCACGGCGCGGGCTTCAAGTCGCGGAACATGAAGAACGCGGCCGCAATCAGACAGAGCGATGCGTACACGAAGTTCATCGTGAGTTTTTCCTTCATGTACAGCACGGCGAAACCCGCGAACACAAGCATCGTGATGACCTCTTGCATCACTTTCAGTTGCGCGAGCGAGAAGCCCGCTTTCTCGAAGCCGATGCGATTCGCCGCACCCTGCAGGCAATACTCCAAGAATGCGACGCCCCAACTCGCAAGAATCGCAATCCAGAGCGCCTTCGACTTGAAGTCTTTGAGGTGCCCGTACCACGCGTACGTCATGAAGATGTTCGAAACGACGAGAAGCGCGGGGGCGAGGATGAACGCAGTTCGGGCGGTCATGCCCGCAAGGTATCGCGCGTGCCGCTTGGCATGCGCCACGCGACGATGATCCCGAGGCCCGCGATCGCGGCTGCCGCGAGAATCGCGAGGCCAATGGACGTGGCGAGTTCGGCTCCTTCGGCGCGTGCAAGGCCCGCGACCGTCGCTGCAAAGGCAACGCCAGCCGCGCCACCGATTTGCCGGAATGTCTGCACGATTCCCGAGATTTGTCCGCGTGTTTCATCGGGAACGCCGGAGAGCGTGTCGGTGTTCGCCGGCGACATGATGAATGCGACGCCGAGTCCGAGGAGCGCCATACCCGTCGCAATGATGCCGTATGAAACGACGATCGACCCCGCACCCCACGTTGCAAGCCCCGCGGTAGCGACGAGTGTGCCGAAACGCGCGAGCGGACGAACGCCGACGCGGTCGTAGAGCTTGCCCGCACGGCGCGCAACGAGGATGACGGGAATCAGCATCGGCATGAGCGAGGCGCCCGCGCGTGCCGCGTTGTAGCCGAGGACTTCTTGCGCGTAAATCGCGCCTTGCACCACGAGCGAAGCCATTGCGAATTGCATGATTCCGATGAGGATGACGTTCGCGCGAAGCCGCGGCTCCGACAGTAGCGCCAATCGCACGAGCGGTCGCGTGATGCGGAATTGTCGCCACGCAAAGAGCGCTGAAAGTGCACAGCCTGCGGTAAGCATCGCGAGGAATCGCGGCTCGACGATGCGAAGTGTGCCCGTTGCGGGATTCTGGTCGGCGCCCTCTTGCAACGCGTAGATCGCAAGCGGCAGACCAAGCGCGAGTAGCAGTGCGGAAGGCACGTCAAACGTTCGCTCTTCGGCGCGTCGATTCGGTGGCTTCGCGATGAGAATGAGCGCAATCGCCGCGAGTGCGATCGGGAGATTGACGAAGAAAACCCAGCGCCAGCCCGCGTATTCCGCGAGAAGTCCACCGAGTACAGGCCCGATCGCAAAGAACGACATCGAGACGCCGATGTAGATACCCATCGCGCGGCCGCGCTCACCGGCGGGGAATGTTTCGATGACGAGCGCGCTCGACGCTGGTTGCATCAAGCACGCGGAGAGCCCTTGCAGAATGCGGCCCGCGATGAGGAGCTCAGCCGAGGACGCGAGCCCGCAAAGGACACTCGCGGATGCGAATCCCACCACGCCCGCGAGAAACGTCGAGCGCTTTCCGAAGATATCGCCGAGCCGCCCGCCGACCGCCATCGCGGCCGCGAGTGCAACCATGTACGCGTTGGCGATCCACGCGATACCCGTCGGGCCGAGGCCGAGTTCCGCGCCGATGCGTGGGCCCGCGACCGCCGTGACCGTGAGGTCGACGAAAATCATCGACAGACTTCCCGTCAATGCCAAGAGGACGAGTCCGCGGCGAGGCGTTCCCGTGGCGGGCGTGTTGGGGTCTTCGAAGGTGTTGGACGATGGCGTCGACATGGTGCGATGCGCTGGGGTGCGCAGCGTATCCGAGGCATCCAGCGCCAACGGGGGCCGAACTCGGTCGAGGTACCGTCGGAAGTCGGAGGGAACTTAGTTTGGACTGCGTTCCGAGACCCGCCATGCGAAAATGATCACGACGCCGCGACTGATTTTCAGCGACAAGTGAGAGGGGCGAAGTGACGCGCGCTCCGCCATCTGGGCGCGGTTCAGAGTTTTGCGACCTCGGACCTTCGGAGGTCGAGGCGAGGCCTTTCCGAGTTCGATGCGCGGTCGGTGCGTGCCCAGTACGTGCGAACTCATACACTGACGCACCGTGCCGCCGAAGCAACGATCTATCCGCACACGCGTGCTGTCCAGATGGGCGAGCCTTCGTGGGCTGCTGCCTTTCGGTCTCCAGGACACGCTGTTCCACCTGCCCGTGAGCGAGGAAGCGTCGACGCCTGCGCTCTGTGCGCGGCGGGGCTGGACGTGCGTCGATCTTGGACCTCGAGGCGACCGGATACCCAATCGACTTGCGCTTCGAGCAGGCGACTGTTTCTTCGATATCGCGAGAAACATCATGCATCCATCGAATGCCCGCGCGTTCGCGGCGACGATCCCCGGAGGTCGGGTGCTCGGAATCGCTTGCTCCGCCATCGCGCCCGAGGGACGGGTGCTCGTCGACGTTTCGCCGCATTGGGGCGTCGCGCAGGGAGATCATCGTGCACTCTCCGCTGCCGCCATCGCGCTTCCGCCGAAACGGCTTGCGGGAACAAGCGCTCTGATCGGCGCGGTGGGCCATCGCAATTTCTATCACTGGATGTACGACGTGCTGCCCCGCATCGGGCTCCTTCGAGAAGCTGGTTTCGCCGAGCCTGACCATTGGATCGTTGCGAATCCGGGCATTCCTATCGCGTTTGAGTTGCTTGAACGCGCCGGCATCCCGCACGATCGAGTTTGTCTCATGAGGCGCGGTTCGCATGTCGAGTGCGAGCGGCTACTTGTGACATCGGCTCCGGGTGAGATCTGTCAGCCGGTACCGAGGAGTGCTCGGTTTGTGCGCGAGACGCTCAACGGTGCAGGTGGATCGTCCGGTCGAGCCGAGACGCGCTTGCTCTACGTACCGAGGCGGGGGCGGCGCAAGATTGCCAATGAGGAGGTCTTGCGGCCGATTCTGGCGCGCGCAGGTTTTGTCGAAATCGCAATGGAGGGGCTCACGCTCGACAAGCAGGTGGAGGCGTTCCACGGTGCGTCCGTTGTGGTGGCACCGCATGGTGCCGGACTGTCGCACCTTCCGCACGCTGCGACGCAGGCAACGGTGCTTGAACTGTTCCCACCTCAGTACTCCAACGCCAGTTTCTTCATGCTCGCCGGTGCGTGTGGGTTCCGCTACGGCGCGCTGCGTGGCGAAATGGTGAACCCATGCGCGCGATCGGAGCCGAGCGCCGATGACTTTGTCATCGATCCAGATCTGCTTACTGAAGCGATTGAACTCGTCATCGCGGGTTGAGAGTCGCTGTCCTTGGCGTGACGCGGATTTCTTGAGCTTCCCGCCTCATCGGTCCTCGAAGTGCGTTACAACACG
>JAIYCA010000243.1 GCA_027488265.1 Planctomycetaceae bacterium | reverse complement strand
GGATGCGTTCCGAACGACTGGCCGTGGTCCGGGTGCAGGGCGCGGAGCGTCGCGGGTTTGAATATGGCGAGATCTTCTTCGAGTGTCGCGGCGATGGACGTCGTGAGATCCCACGGCGTCGCGGCGAAACGCGCCTCGACTGTTCGAGTCGCAGGCAGGTTTCGCAACACGCTTGGATCATCCCAGACCTTCGCGAGCACCTCGCGTGAAAGCCACCCTGCGACGAAGGTACCGTCGGCAGTCGCGTGGATCTCGCCATGCGGAACGCGCGCTGCCGATGCGGTGAGCAGCCGACCGTGGACCACGAGCACGTCCTCTTCCGAGCTGTTGCAGAACTCTGAAGCGGAAGTTTGATAGCCCCGTTCAGCGACGATGCCCGCGATCGCAGGATCGACCGCGACTGCGGTGGCCTTTCGACCAGCAACAGCCTCAATCCGTTCCGCGATCGTGCCGAGCCCCGCGCGAAGTTCGAACACCGCACGAAGGTCGGTCAGCGGCCCGAAGGTGCCTCGACGGTCATCGATGAGAACGAGCTGCGCGTCGGACGGAGTCACGTTCGGAGTCATGCGCGACAATGTACAGCGCGGGCGAGGAGCGTCTGTCGACCACGAGGATCAAAGTTACGACGGTCAAAGTCACGAGGGTCAAGTTCACGAGGGTCAAGGTCATGAGGGTCAAGGTCACGAGGGTCAAAGTCCCTCGCGCGCAACACCTGGAGTCAGCCGTGTCTTCGTCTCGAAGCCCCAAATGGGTTTCGTTCGCGTAAGCACCCAAAACACTGGCAAGGCCAGCACGCCGTCACCCAGCGCACCAAGGCATTGCACCACAACTTCGCTTGTCCCAGTTGCGGGCCACCACGGCACTGCGCCACCCGTAACAACGCTGCGCAAGATCGAAACCACAATCCATGCGAGGGCAGCGAACGATGAGAAGATCGTCACGGCTGCCGAGTTCGAGAGCGGGTTCTGGCGGTAAAGCAGCCCACGCAGCGGAATCACAGCCGCCGCTCCGAGCGCATACGCGAGCACCCGCGGGCCAAGCACGACGAGCGGACTACCGTCCGCGAGGATGACGGGACCAAAAAGATCAGCGATCAAGCCCGCGAACAGCGCTCCACGCAGAACAAGTTTCTTCGGCGCGGAGAGGGCCATGAAGACGACGATCGACGGAAGGATCTCCGCGCGAACAGCACCAATTTGGAAGAGTCCACCGAGCCCGGCATCTAGAGCGCTCGCAAGCAACGCAGCGACGATGTAAACGCTCCAGTTCATGGACTCGCGTCAGCGACGACCTCCGGAAGCAGCCGTGCTCGGCATAGCGTCGCCGGGAGCAGCACCCGCTTCAAGAACAACCACGGCGCTTGTGGCGTCACGCGCCTCCGCGATGGGTTCGACTTCGATACGACGCGCAAGCGGAACTTGCTCGATGGGCGCAATGGCGATGACGCGTCCAACGCGCGCGCCCAACGCTGATCGAGGCATGCGATCGTCGGCGACCCGCGCGACCATTCCAACCTCAAGTTCGCCCGCACTCGCGACATCGGCGATCCATGTGCCGCGCCCCGTTGGCTTGAGCACCGCGCCTGGCGCTGCGATGATGGGTTGGTTTGGATCGCTTCCGGTGGCGGGCAAGATTCTGCATCCAATGCTGGGGAGACGCGTCGCCGGAGTGACCGACGAAACGAACGATCCGATGTCGTCTGACGTAAGTCCAACGAAGACGTCGCCGTTCACGAAGACCGCACTCCGTGGGACGACACCATGACGCGAACCTGCGTTGATCCGCACGATTCCGTCAATCTCTCCGTTGGAGCTCGCAACAACCGAACCGGTCGTCGCCGCGACATCGATCAAAGCGCCCTTGCCTGCCCGTGTGCTTGTCGCGCGAATCGAAGCGAGCGATTCCTCCAATCGCGCGGAGTCAAGCCTGCTTGATTCATACAACGTCCGCAACCGATCGATCTCATCTTTCAGCGCGAGAACTTCCGTTGCGTCAGCACTTGTTTGCGATGGGTCGAACGAATCGAGTGACGGTCGAACTCGATCTCGGAGGACCGAACCGAGATGCGTCACAGGAACGAGTGGGATGAGCACAAGCCGCGCGACGTCGTTCGTCCATGGCCGAAGCACGCTTGAAGGCGCGAGGGACAGAACGAATGCAAGTGAAAGAAGGCCCCAATCGAGCCGCTTGCCGCTCAGAATCTGTGGCACCCTGCTCAATTGCATCGAGAGTCTCGCGAAGGCGGCATTCGTACTGGCTGTGCACGAAGCGCATGTTCAACGAAGAGGACGCGAGTACTCACTCGTCCTCAGCCATCATCAACGTCGCTATCCATGGTCGACTTCCACTCTTCGAGGTTCTCGAGGTAGATCGAGGTACCACGTGCGACGCAGGTCAGAGGGTCTTCCGCGACACGCACGGAGAGTCCGGTTCGCTCTTCAATCACGCGACCAATGCCGCGCAACAACGCACCGCCACCCGCGAGCACAATGCCGTTGTCGACAAGATCCGCGCTCAACTCCGCTTCCGCATTTTCGAGCGTGTGAAGCACGGTTTCAACGATTTGCCCGACAGGCTCGAGGAGTGCTTCGCGAATTTCTTCGCTGCCAACAACGACTTTCTGCGGCAAGCCAGAAACCATGTTCTGTCCGCGAACGTCGAGCGTCAGTTCCTTCTCAAGAGGCGCTGCGCTACCAATCTCGATCTTGATGCGCTCAGCGGTTTGCTCGCCGATCATCAGACCGTAGTTCTTCTTCATGTGGTTGATGATCGCCTCATCGAACTCATCGCCCGCGACGCGAAGCGATTCGCAGGTCACCATGCCGCCAAGTGAGATGATTGCAACGTCCGTCGTGCCGCCGCCGATGTCGACAATCATGTTTGCCGTTGGTTCAGCAACCGGAAGACCTGCACCCATCGCCGCAGCCATCGGTTCTTCAAGCAGAAAGACTTGGCGAGCACCCGCGCGGGCCGCGCTGTCAAAGACTGCTTTGCGCTCGACGGCGGTGATTCCCGACGGAACCGCAATGACGACGCGAGGCGCAACCAGACGGCTGCGACCAGTCACCTTGCGAATGAAGTACGCGAGCATCGCTTCCGTGACGTCGAAGTCAGAGATGACACCGTCCTTCATCGGACGAATCGCGCTAATCGTGCCCGGCGTCTTTCCGAGCATTTCCTT
>JAIYCA010000293.1 GCA_027488265.1 Planctomycetaceae bacterium | reverse complement strand
GCTGAGGCCGCCCCTCGGCGCGGCGGCCATTCGGTGCACGCTTCGCCTCTGCATGAAGGTGTCCGCACGACGCCCTCCTTGCGCCCGCTGACTGTGGACCTCTGACGTTGCGAAATCCCCTCGTTTCGCCGCGCAGTACGACGCCCGCTCGTCCCGTACATTGGCCGCATGTCCCGCGAGGAATCTGCAACCAACGCCCCGTCATCGAACGTCCAATCGCTCTTGAAGGAAGACCGCATCTTCCCGCCGTCCGCCGCGCACGCGGCCGCACTTGGCGGAGCGTGGTGCGGATCGATGGACGAGTATCGCGCGCGCCACGCGCGATCGATCGCCGACCCTGAGGGTTTCTGGGCCGAGATCGCGCAGAACTTCGACTGGTTTACGCCGTGGTCGAAGGTGCTCGCGTGGAACTGCCCCGACGCGCAGTGGTTCGTCGGCGCGAAGACCAACATCTGCCACAACGCGCTCGATCGCCACGTACTCGCTGGCTACGGCCACGAAGTCGGCATCATTTGGGAAGGCGAGCCGCAGCCCAATGGCACGCCCGAGGTGAAGCACCTCTGCTACGGCGAACTCCTTGAAGAGGTTTGCCGCTGCGCGAACGCGCTGAAATCGCTCGGCGTGAAGAAGGGCGACGTCGTCACGCTCTACATGGGCATGGTGCCTGAACTCGCCATCGCGATGCTCGCATGCGCCCGCATCGGCGCCGCACACAGCGTGATTTTCGGCGGGTTCCCTGCACCTTCGATCGTCGACCGCGTGCTCGACGCGAAGTCGCGCGTCATCGTCACCTGCGACGGCGCGTGGCGACGCGGACAAGTCGTGCCGCTCAAGAAGAACGTTGACGAAGCGATTCATCTGCTCGCCGCGCAAAATCACACGGTCGAGCACTGCGTCGTACTGCATCGCACGAAAAATGCCGTTGACTGGACCGCTGGCCACGACCACGCGTGGCACGAGCTCGTCGGCGCACAGAGCGACGAATGCGAGTGTGAGCCGATGGATTCGGAAGATCTCCTCTTCCTGCTCTACACGTCGGGCTCGACAGGTAAGCCGAAGGGCATTCGCCACACGATCGGCGGCTACATGGTGTACACCGCGTACACCGCGCAGCAAACCTTCAATCTGCGCGCGGGTGCTGGTCACGTCTACTGGTGCACCGCCGACATCGGTTGGGTCACAGGGCACTCGTACATCGTCTACGGCATTCTGCCGAATCGCGTGCCCACATTGATGTTCGAGGGCGCGCCGAACTGGCCCGCCGAAGACCGCTTCTGGGAGATGGTTGCGCGCCACCGCGTGACGCACTTCTACACGGCACCAACGGCGATTCGCGCGTTCATGAAGTGGGGCGACGAACATCCCGCGAAGCACGATCTCTCGAGCCTGAAGGTCCTCGGCACCGTTGGTGAACCGATCAATCCCGAAGCGTGGATCTGGTACCACGAGAAGATCGGCCACGCGCAGTGCCCGATCGTTGACACGTTCTGGCAGACCGAAACGGGTGGACACGTCATCACGCCGCTCGCGTGTGCGACGCCCACCGTTCCAGGTTCGTGCACGCTTCCCTTCTTTGGAATCGACGCGGCCGTCGTCGACGAGCACGGCAACGAACTCCCCGCGAATACCGGCGGACTGCTCGTGATCCGCAAGCCGTGGCCATCGATGTTGCGCGGCATTCACGGCGATCGCCAGCGTTTCATCGACACGTACTGGTCGCGCGTGCAAGGGATGTATCTCGCAGGCGACGGCGCGCGTCGCGACGACCGCGGCTACTTCTGGATCATGGGCCGCATCGACGACGTCATCAACGTGTCGGGCCACCGACTCGGCACGATGGAAGTGGAAAGCGCACTCGTCTCGCACGAAGCTGTGGTCGAGGCGGCCGTCGTTGGCATGCCGCACGACATCAAAGGCACGGGCATCGCAGCGTTCGTTTCACTCGCGCCAGGCTTCACGCCAAGCGACGCGCTGAAGGGCGCGCTCCGCGAACACGTTTCGGGCGTTCTTGGCCCGATCGCCAAGCCCGACATGATTCGCTTCACACAAACGCTCCCAAAGACGCGCTCGGGCAAGATCATGCGACGACTTCTCCGTGACATCGCCGCCGGCCGCGACTCGAAGCAAGACACGACGACACTCGAAGACTTCAACGTGCTCGCATCGCTCCGAGGAAACGAAGAGTGAAATCGCGTGGGACGCGTACAAAGTCGGCGAAGTCGGCGAAGTCGGCAGATACGAAACCGACGAGCGCGAAAGCGTCAGGCACAAAGCCGCGCGCGAAGTCGCCGAATGCATCGACTTCGTCGAGCTCATCGAAATTGTCAAAACCATCGAGTTCTGCGCCGTCGCGCGCGAGTGCCGAGCATCACCGCGTTCTTCGTGAGCAACACGAGACCGAGGCCGCACAGGACTACTGCGAGGCGATCGCGGAACTGCTCGACGAAGGCGTCGAAGCCCGTGTTGGTCGACTCGCGGAGCGATTCGGTTTGTCGCATGTCACGGTGAGCCGCGTGGTGCGTCGACTTGCAGGCGAGGGCTTCGTCGATGCGCGACCGTATGCGCCGCTTGGCCTCACGGCGAAAGGTCGCGCACTCGCCGCCGAAGCGCGGACACGGCACGTGATTGTGCTCGCGTTCTTGCGTTCACTCGGTGTGGATGAAGCAACGGCGCAGGCCGACGCCGAGGGCATCGAGCATCACGTTTCGCCGGCG
>JAIYCA010000076.1 GCA_027488265.1 Planctomycetaceae bacterium | reverse complement strand
GCACTGTGCCGGGAGGTGCTGTCGCTGCCCACGCACGGTATCCGTCGATATCTTCGAGTCCAACGATGTACGCGGCAAAGTCAACATTTCCCTTCGATGCCGCTGCGACGAGGGCAGGGACTGGCGATTCAACCGCGCCTGTGGGACAGCCTTCTCCCGACCCCCAATTTGCGAGCAACGCTGAGAGATCTGGCGCACCAACGACCCCGTCACGGTTTAAGTCTGAGGCGAAACTGGATTCGGTGCAGTTTTCGCCTGCGCACCACGCTCCAAGAAGGATTGCCAAGTCCGATGCACCCACGCAATCGTCGATGTCGAGGTCACCAATCAACCGGATAGCGCGTAGCACGACGGGGCGCCGAACGCCAGAAACAATCGCGGTTCCGGCGCAGTCGCCCCACTGATTGACTCCCCTGAGACGCTCGACGCGGTCCGATGGATCCGTTTTCCAGCCGTCCGCAAGCACGCCTGGTGCGTTCACATCTATCGCCGCCCACGCACCAGGGGTCCATGAGGCTCCCGACCAATACCAAAGCGTCCCCTGATACGTGCCGCTCTCGGACGGAGCGATCTCACTGGCTCCAACAGCAATGTGAGAGGGAACAGCACTCGCGCCACTCAGCCACCTCGCGCCTTCGATGTCATCGGCAATCCCGCCGATCGTGTTCGATCCAGGAACAAAGGGCAGTTGTAGTGGTTGTGCTTGGGGCACTTCCGGATCGACTTGGGGCACGGCCGGAAGTTTCCATGCTTGCGGGAACCGGCCAAGCGGTAGGTTATTGAAACGAAAAATGTAACCGACGCCGATCCCGTCTGCCGAGCCGCTGCCGACGCGACTAGCGGCTCGAACCTCCGCGGTAACTCGCTCGCGCGGAGGGACATCTGCTCCGAACGCGGTCGGTGTCAATGCAGTTTGATCTTCGGCCGTCAATCGATCCCATCGCGTCGGCGCGCATTCGATCCCCAATGGACTCGGGTCGACATCGCAACCAACGGTACCGCTCTGCGCGCCGACGAGAAACTCACTTCGCCTCGAAAGTCCGAGGAGTCGCGCCTTCGGTGCGCCCGATCCGAATTGCCTCGCCCTCGGGTCGGTCCAGTACTCTGGAACGATACCTCCAGCGGGGAAGGAGATCGCGATTGCCGCAGGACGCCCTTGACCGATTCCTCCTCCAAAACAACTAAAGTTGGAACCCGCATACCCAACCGCGCGCAAGGGTAACTCCGCTGAAATCGCCTCGAGCACCGTTGTGCCTTCTGCGCCCTGCGGCCAATACCCGTGTATCTCGTCGGAGGGAGGGTCAATTCGTTGCCAAGTGGCCCCTCCACCGCTTTCAGCGCCGAGTCGCCAAAGGACCCCGCGAGGATTCCAGTCCGAAGTTCCAGCGGCTCCGCCTTCAGGCGGGCCAAGGCTCGTGATGGGTCCGACGCCCCCGAGCACCACACCATGCTCGCTTACATCAAATGCCTCCGATGTGGGGAACGGCCTTGACAGGTCGTCGGAAGGCATTGGGAGCCATGTCACAGTGAGAGGCGCAACTCCGAATTGCGGGACCATCGACCAGACAAACGCACGAAGTCCGGGATCTGTGAGATCGACACGCCCCGCGATGAGGCCTCGGTCAGAAATGTCTCCAGCCATGTTCTTGGATGAATCACTCAGCGTGACACTTGCCTGCCCATCTGGGCCGACGGTGAATTCTGGCAGTAAAACCTCGTAGTGCTTGATTCCCGGGATCACATCAGACGCATGCGCGGTTCCAGAGTCTGCAGCCACGAGTGCGGCAAGACCGATCATTCCCGGCCGAGCGATTGCCGACGCTGCGCGCGTCGTCAACCCGAGGCGGCGCCCAAACACTCGGCGATTCGCGCCCTCGACTTCGATCCTTTGAGCCGAACCGTCGCAAGATGTGCATGGCATTTGCATGTGTCTCTTCTCCACAAGTGTTGAATCGGATGACCTGCAATTAGTCTACATCACAACAGGTTTACTTTCAATTGATTGATGATCTTCCCTAGAGTTCTGATTCGATTCAGCGGCGATTTGCTTTGGACACGTCGACCTCCATCGAGCGTGGAGGTTCGCGTGAAGAAGAAGTGTCTCACGAGGGAGCAGGCCGCTTACCCCAAGCGCTGCAGTCGGCGGATTTGGTGGGCGCCGATGACCTTCACTCCGGCGGCGTTCGAGAGCGAGAGGTCGAGTTGGCGGTCCGGCTGCTGGGTCATGGCGAGTTGGGTAGGGCGAGGTCGGACGCGTGTGCCTCCATCCCTCTATCTCCGCAGCCGAAATCAAAGTCCTCCGCTTTCTCGCCGAGCGGATGCGGAATCTCGTTTCGACCCCTTTGGGCGTTTATGCGTTCGTGTCCGCGCGCCTCGGGAACACTGAACCAGAGACAGAAACACGCGCGAGCCCGTCCGATGCTCGGAGAGACAAACCGCCGAGGTCGCCGCGACGGTCGGCCAGCGCACTGGCAGCACCTCGCCCCTGGCCCACTCCATGTTGAAGGAGGGGAGACCTCCGCGCACGCAACCCTTTAGAGACGATTTGTCGCAAAACGCCGTACGCACGCCGCAAAACGCGAACGCGTGGTTTCAGTTGGGGCCGTGAGGCCAGGGCGTTCACTCTTAACTTGCGGGCGCGCCAGTTTCGCGCGCGCCTCATGAGGTTCACGCGGCCTTCGGCCGCTGATCGGAAGTAGGGAGAGCTGGACGGGTTTTGAACGTTTTGAGGGATCTAGCTCGCAGGGGAGAGCTGGATAGCCCCCCCGTGGCGCGCTCAGAACAGGGTTCTAGATCTCTCTAGTTGCCACGCACCATGTCCATCCGCATAAGCGTAGGCAGAGGAGGTGCGGCGCTCAGCGTGAACGCGAGGACGCCGCGACCTTCGAACCCGTGCTCGGAAGTGCCTTCGCGAGTTCGTCGGCGAGCGTCTCGCGCTGCTCACGCAATGCAGCAGTGGCAGCGTCTAGCCCGGCGTAGTAGCGCTCCGCTTCCGAGTCGCTTCCACAGACCGCAGCGGCACGACTCATCGTCACCCGGCCAGCCGCCAGACTGAGCTCTCCCGCCTGGAACAACAATGCGCTCCATTGCTCGGAGTTGCCGCCCTGACCATAGCGTCCGGTCAACCGGACCGCGTACTCCGCCAGTCCCATCGAACGACCGGCCTCGAGCATGGCATTCTGATCCGTCACGAGGTGTCGAGCGGTCGGCGAAGCCGAACACGCAGACAGAGCGAGCGAGATGCAGCCAGCCAGGCCGCCAAAGAGTGCGGAAGAGATGCGGGGACTGCAGGATAAATCGGTCATGTGTGCACTCCTTGGAATTGGGTTGCGAGCGGGTTCCGGTTCCGAGTAACGATCCGATGGAAGCACCATACGCCTCCGCGTGAGCGGAGGCATCACCGGCGGGTCGCCGGTCGCGTCGGTTCTGCCCCGCCCCAGCGCTCCCGACCCCGGGGGTAGTGACCGCTCCAGCGGGCCCGACCCACTCTTAACCCGGCACCCTCCCGCGGAGAGACCCGGAGAGACTTTCGGTCCATCCGGTCGGCCAGTGGGGGAGTCCGGGCGACCACGTGGTTAAGACTCCGAGACTCGCCGCGACCGCCCGCCCTGGCCCACCCCTCGAAATCTCTGCGCACAAAGCGAAAGACGCGCCCTCATGGAGGACGCGTCTCTCGTGCGTTTGGCGAGGGCTGCTGTTCGCAACCACTCTTGAAGTAGAGGGCTGCAGAATCAATCTCTACACGTATGCGGCTCGCTGAGGTGATGACGCAAACTCGCTTGCTACTGCAACAGGAACGAAGCGATCAGCTGGTTCGCCTCGGTCGCGTATGCGTTGCTGCCGTTGACCACCAGCCCGTGAT
>JAIYCA010000145.1 GCA_027488265.1 Planctomycetaceae bacterium | reverse complement strand
ACGCGTTTCCGCAAGCTTCGCCTTCATGAAGACGTGACCGACACGCGATTCGACGGGCACACCGCCATGCTCGCGCACGATCTCTGGCACGCTTCTCGAACTCCGCAAGTCGTACACCACTGCAGCCCCTGGCTTCTTCGCAAGGAAATCCTGCAACATCCACGCGAGCAACAAGTCGCAGCCAATCGGCGCGCCTCGCTCATCAAGCACGATGCAACGATCCGCATCGCCATCGAAGCAGAAGCCTGCATCAAATCCGCCGCGCGCGAGTACCACTTGTAAGTCGCGCAAGTTCGATTCGACGAGCGGGTTCGGCTCGTGCACGAACTCACCGCTCGAGTTGTCGAAGTAGATCGGCTCGATCGAGAGGCCTGCGATTCCTTCAAACACCTTCGGCACCATCGTGCCAGCCATGCCGTTCGACGCGTCAATCGCGATGCGAACTTTGCGCTCACCTGAAAGTACGCGCGGATCAATGAACGAACGCAACAACGCGCGGTACTCCGCCCAGAGGTCGCGCGACTCTTCGCGGCCTTCCTTCGAAGTCACCTTCTCGCGCTCCACAAGCGCAGCGAGACGTTGAATCTCGGCGAGTCCCGTGTCTTGTCCGACTGGCTTCGCGCGACGCTTCGAAATCTTGAACCCGTTGTAGTTCGACGGATTATGCGAAGCCGTCACTTGCACGCCACCCGCACAACCGAGGTGATTGATCGCGAAGTACACAAACGGCGTGTCGACGAGCCCGAGGTCGATGACGTCGGCACCCGCGTCGCGCATCCCGCGACGGAGCTCTGCGGAGAGACTCGGCGAACTCTTCCGCATATCTCGGCCAACGCAGATCGTCCGTGACATCGGATCGATCGCGCCTTCTGCGGCGGCTTGGGCGAGGAGATACTGGGCGGTTCCGTACCCAATCTGCCACGCGAGTTTCTCGTCGAGCGGCTTTGGGTAGGTGGCGCGGACGTCGTAGGCCTTAAAGACTTTGGCGAGCATTCAGCCTATATATCGGACGGACGCCGCCTTCGGGGGCGAAACACTCCGCGATTGAAGTCTTCGCGCGGAGGCGCTTCGAACACCGAGCCATCACAACGCCTCCCGAATTTGGTTACACTCCTTGATTCCCCGGAAGGCGACGTTCGCCCCCGGGTCAACCCGCGCACGCGTGGCCGCGCGGTCAGATTCAGGACGGTGCAACCGTCACCACAAGCGCCCTAGGACGGGCGGGGTGCCACACCCGCTGCGTCGGTGTCGCTGGAGAGCAAACATGGCTTCTCTCGTTCAAGAACTTATTGAGGCAGGCATTCACTTCGGTCAACGTCGGAGCAACTGGAATCCGAAGATGGCGCCGTACATCCACGGCGTTCGCAATCAGATCCACATCATGGACGTCCGCGAGTCGATCAAGGGCCTCCTCCTCGCGAAGCGATTCATCGAACAAACCGTCGGCAAGGGCAAGGATGTCTGCTTCGTCGGCACCAAGCGTCAAGCGCGCGGCGCCATCGAACAGTACGCCGCTGACGTTCAAATGCCGTTCGTGACCGAGCGTTGGCTCGGTGGAACTCTGACGAACTTCCGCACGATTCGCGAGCGTCTCAAGCGCCTCGAAGAACTCGACCGGATCGTGGAGAGCGGCGAACTCAAGAACTACTCGAAGAAGATGGAATCGCAGCTTCTTCGTGAGCGCAAGAAGATTCAGCGCAACCTCGGTGGCGTTCGTCAAATGACGCAGATGCCTGGCGCTCTCGTCGTCGTCGATACGAACCGTGAGAAGAACGCACTCCTCGAAGCGAAGTCGCTCGGTATTCCAACCGTGTGCCTCGTCGACACCGACGGCGATCCGGATCTCGTGAACATCCCGATTCCGGGCAACGATGACTCGATGCGCACCATCGACATCGTCATCCGTGAACTCTGCGATGCCGTCAAGAAGGGCAAGGAAGGTCGCTCGACCTCGGCTGGCGAAGCTCCCGAAGGTGACAAGGCTGGCGGCCGCGAGATGCGCGGCGAGGGCCCATCGGAAGGCGCACCGACCCGTCGTCGCTCGACGCGTTCGCGTTACTCGGCGAGCGCTTCAGGCGGCCCTTCGGCCCCAGCTTCGGGCGATTCGGCCCAGTGATTCGATTCGTCGCGGGACACTCAACGCGAGTGTATTCCGCAGTGCAAACTACACAGCATCAACGGCCTCGCCACCATCGAAGGCGCGGCCTCAGTATTGAAAGTGAATGACATGAGCACCGTGAACATCAGCGCCAAGGACGTGATGAAACTCCGTGACCGTACTGGTCTCGGCATGGGTGATTGCAAGAACGCCCTCGTCGAAGCGAACGGCGACATGGAAGCCGCGGAGAAGATCATCCGTGAGAAGATGAAGGGCAAGATGGACGCTCGCACCGACCGCGCCGCGGGCGAAGGTTGCGTCTCCATCGCGATGGCAGGCGGCAAGGCTGTCATCGTGGAAGTCCGCAGCGAAACCGACTTCACCTCGCGCAACGAAGAGTTCCGTGCGATGGCAGCCGACGTCGCCAAGATGGCGCTCTCGCACCCTGCGGGTGCTGTGACTGCCGACAAGGCGATCACCGACCGCGTCGACGTGGTTCGCCTCAAGACCGGCGAGAACATCTCCTTCGCGCGTGGCGTGGTTCTCGAAGGCGGCTCGTTCGCCTCGTACGTGCACCACGACGGCAAGCTCGGCGTGCTCCTGAAGTATGAAGGCGGCGAGATGCCAGCGGACACCGGCACCGGTATCTGCCAGCACATCGCGGCTGCAGTTCCAACGCCAGCCGCCATCGACGCCGACGGCCTCGATCAAGCCGTCGTCGCTGCGAAGCGCGCGGAAGCAATCGCCGAGGCCCAAGCTTCGGGTAAGCCGGCGCAAATCGCTGAGAAGATGGCCGAAGGCAAGATGCGCAAGTACTTCGAAGAAGTCACTTTGCTCGGACAGGCCTACGTCCGTGACGACAAGATGCAGGTCGGCCAGATCGTGCCGAAGGGCGTCAAGCTTACGCAGTTCGTGCGTATTCGACTCGGCCAAGACTGATCTACATCGCTCGCAAACTTGCGTTTCACACGGGATGCCACGCGGCATCCCGTGTCTTTTTCCACGCGCTCCGTTTTCGTTCTGCGTTCCGATCGGCAAAATCGCGGATTCATCCCCTGTGAGCCCTCCTGCACGCCTCAATGATTCACGTCATACTCTGCACCCGGAGCAGAACTCTGCGTCATTGGTGGGAGGCATCAGGCGACTCGAGGTCGCTCCACATCGCAAAGGCGGAGCACATGAATAGTCCAACGACCCATTTCTCCGGCCCGATCTTTCTCTGCGGAACCAGTCGGTCTGGGACGAGTGTGCTTCAAGCTGCACTCGAGTGTCACACTGCGGTACGTATCGCTGGTGAGACGCACTACTTCGACGATCTCCGCGTCGCGCTTGGGACTCCTGCCCTCTCCGAACCCGTGGAAGGCGCAACGCAGAAGCGTGTCGAAGACTATTTCCTCGCGCTCTCGCATCGTCCCTTCGGGCATGGCGGCGATCCTGAGAAGGGTTGGATGCAACGCGACGCGCTTCGCAAACGAGCACTCGCACTCGGCGGCCGACCCGACGACTACTTCGAGGCATTCTGTCGCGAGTGGGCCGCACGCTCAGAAGCCCCCATTTGGGGAGAGAAGACGCCCCGTCACGTCTTCCGATTGACGGAGATGCTCACTCGTTACCCAGAGAGCAAGGCCATCTTCATGCTTCGCGACCCACGCGCTGTGGTGGCAAGCTATCGCGACTGGAAGAACCAAGGCGGCTTCGACCTTGAGAAGGATCCAGGCCACGCCCAAACGATGGCTGAGGACGAGGCCCGCGCTCGTCGTTCGTATCACCCAATCACCATTTCACTTCTTTGGGTCGCTGCCGCACGGGCTGCACAACAGGCGCAAGATCGATTCGGATTCGAGCGCGTTCGATTGCAACGCTACGAAGCGATGTGTGATCAGCCTGAAGCCGAACTCGGAGCGATCTTCGACTGGCTCGGCATTGAGCGTCCTGCAAGCATGGCAAACGTGCCCGTCCGCAATTCGAGTTACGAGAAGTTTGCTGCAACGGGCGGGTTCGTCCGTTCCGCGATGGATCGCTGGATGAAGACGCTGAGCCCCGCAGAGATATCTGTCGTAGAGCGGTCGTGCGGCAAATCGCTTGCGCTGGCTGGCTACCAAAGTGCCTCGCCCGCCGCGTCGATCCTCGCCACAACGCCCTACTACTGCTCTGCTCTGCCAGCCGTCATTCGCGCAACGTATGTGAATGCCAAACGCAGTGGCAATCTCCCCCAGTACATCGCGCGCCGCTCGCGATTGATCTTGGGATTGTGATATGGAAGAGGGAACTCGCGCTTCCAATTCCGCCCAACCGCACTCGCCAACCGCGAGCGTGTTGATCGTTGGTTACAAGAGTCGCTCGTACATCGAGCGATGCGTGGAGGGCGCGCTACGAAGCGCGAAGAGCGAGTCGATCGAAGTGCTCTTCATCGATTGCTCCGACGACGGCACCGAGCAATTCATCCGCGAACGCTTCCCTGAGGTGCGCGTCCTTCCGTTTCAAGGCAATCTCGGATTCGCGCGCGGCAACAACACACTCGCGGCTCATGCGCGCGGCGAGTACATCATTCTGCTCAACCCCGATGCATTTGCGCGCGAGAACGAAATCGCCGCACTGATTCAACTGGCGCGAGAGACGCCGAATGCCTCAGCGTGGGCAGGTGTCACCTACCTCCCCGACGGCTCGGTCGACGGCGGTTCAGTGCAGCCCATGCTTGGGGCGCTGCCACTTGTCCTCGCGATCTTCGGCCTTGCGCATGTGAAGTTTGGCCCAGCGAACCCTCGCGGAACATCCCCAAAATCTGTTCCAGTGTTGACCGGTGCGTTCATGATGGTTCGAACAGAAGTTTGGCGCCGTCTCGAGGGCTTTGACGAACGCTTCTTCATGTATGCCGAGGAAGTTGATCTCTGCAAGCGCATCGCAAACGACGGCGGTGTGCTGCTTTGCGATCCGCGTATTCGGATGCTGCATGACACCGGCAGCGGCGAGCGACGAACACCCACGCGGTTGCTGAATCGCGCACGCGGCGATGCGACCTTCTTCCGAAAGCACTACGGCCCGCTGTGGTGCTTTCTTTGCCGATCTGCGCTGTTCCTGCACGCATGGAGCCGCTTTCTTGGCGGGACTGCCCTCGGCCGCCAAGCCATCGCGCAGAGCCACGGGGCCGTCGCGAAAGCCCCTCAATCATGGTGGAACGGTTGGAAGACTTCAGGGATTTTCTGAAGACAGGGATGGAAAGATGGTTTATTCGAACTAACCCGAATACACCTCCCGATCCCTGTCTGAAGACGAAATTCCGAGTCCCAGTGGTTCGCATGCGCCGCGAAGGTGCCGATGACCTCTTTGGTCCCGTCCTCGTTGAACCATTGGAGCAGTTTTCTATGCGTCAATACTCCCCCTTCCTCTCCGCTATTTTGCTTTTTACGCTTACGCAACCGACGTTCGTTGCGAGCGCGCAGAGCGGTCTGACCGCTGACGGGTTCACGCAGAATTGGGGTACGTCGAATCCGACGTACGACCTCAATGGCGATGGAACGGTCAATGCGCTGGACCTGGGTGTCTTCCTCGGCTCCGTTTCAGATGCATCGAACTCAGACACTACGCCCCCCGGCTCAGGCGGCAACACGACGCAACAGAACTCAGGGTCCATGGATCTCTCGACACTTCCGCGGCTGACCGCGGGAACTGGGTTCGCATCGGTGACTGCAGTTCCGACCGCGATCGGCGCAGCGACGGATCCGCTGAGCGACGAGCGCGCCATCGCGCGCTGGGCAGACGTTCCATTTCAAACCCGTGCCGAAACCACCGAGATCGGTGTTGTCGCCTTCCACGCGAACGGCATCGACCGTGTTGAGTTCTCCTTGAACGGCGGGCCATGGACGTCGGTCAACAGTGCGACCGACAGCAGCGCGTTTGGATTGCATTGCTATCGAGCGCGCATCGACTTCGCTGCGCTTCCGACCGGTGCCATGGCCGAGGTACGGGCGATCGTTTATCCACGCAATGCGGGCCAACCCATTGTCTTGCAGAACTCGGCTGCCACCGCGGGTCAGCCAAATGGCATCGCGGGTATCGATGGAATCAACTCGTACTTCGCGTACAAGTCGCCAGCCAACCCAGTCGGCGAAATTTTCGTCGCACCGAATGGGAGCGATGCGAACAACGGAACCGCAGCGCAACCCGTCAAAACCCTCACGAAAGCTCTTGATCTACTTCGACTCTCCGGCAGAGCCGACGGCGGCTACGTGACGCTCACGCAACCTGGCACGTACGTCGCTCCAGCGACCACGAGTGTGATCGACAACCGTAGTTGGGCCACCATTCGTGCAGCGGAAGGCCTTGCTCCGAATTCCGTGCGCATCGTTTCGGTGGATGCCAGTGGTCAACCGATCGGCAAGAACATGATCCGTACCCGCGTCAAGCGATTGAAGTGGGAACGAGTCTCATTTGACATGTCGGCGGTCAAACAACTCTATGGAGATACCACGCAATACATCTGGGTCGCGGATTCGATCTTTATCGATCCGAACGGTGCTCAGTACAACCACGCGAATGGAGGAACGCTCCTCATTCGTCCTGGCGATCTCATGGCGGCGAACTACGTCACCAATTCCGTCGCCACGAAAGTGGTCCACGGCTTCACGAACAACTCGTT
>JAIYCA010000388.1 GCA_027488265.1 Planctomycetaceae bacterium | reverse complement strand
GTCGCTTGGGGAGCATGCGGCTGATCGAGGATTTGCGTGCGCGAGCATCGAACGGGACGAATGGCGCGATGATCGCCACGCACTTCCGTCGCTTCATCGACATCCTGACGAAGACGCCGTCGAGCCCGCTTTCGCGGGCTCGCGGTGCTTTCAGCCCATGTCCTGCGGGCCTGCGGACGACCTAGAGCGCAGCGGCACGCATGTCGATCAGCGAAGGCCGCGACTTTAGGCGACTGTGGGCTGGTGCGCGGTTCACAACGGCGTTCGACCTCGGCGTGTAGATTGACCGCATGTCTGAACCCGAAGTCTTCGCACTCATCGCGTCGCTCGTCGTCGGCTTCATCGGCTGGGGTTGGCTTGCAACGCGCGGCGCGATGGTTGATCGGCGACTCTGGAGTACGACCGATGGACGCATGCGACCGGGCGGCGGATTCGGTTGCCTCGCCACGATCTTCGCGTGGTTTTCGATCGGCGCTGTTCTCTTCTACGTACTGCTCAATTTCGCTGCGAGTGATGTGAAACCTGACGCGAAATACGTCGTGCTCTATCTCTTGATGGGCTACGCCTTCGCGGCTGTCAACACGATTGCCTTACGTTTGTACGGATGGAAAGTGCCCGACATGTTCGAGCGGCGCAATCGGGCTGCGCACACGCTTTTCTACACCGCAACGCTCGCGAGTGTCTGCGCGTACGCGGGCGCGAACATCGGCGACGGTCCTGGCTTCTACGTGGTGATCTATTGCGCGGCACTCGCGCATCTTGGCCTTTACACGCTCGTCGTCGTACACGCTGCGCTGAATCGCACCGTCTATCGCATCCTCGTCGATCGCGATCGCGGTGTCGCGTTTCGCGCGGGCTGCATGTTTGTCGCGATCGGTGCGATCCTTGGGCGAGCCGTTGCGGGAAACTGGACTGGCTTCGACGCCGCGACGGGCGACTTCTTTCGCCTCGGTTGGCCGACAGTGCTCTTTGTCTCCGCCGACACAATCGTTGCGCGTGTTGCACTGTCGCGCGAAATCGACGGCAATCTTTGGGTTGATCGCTTCACGGGCGTCGTTTACCTCCTCGCGGCTGTTGGCTACATCTTCATGCTGGGAGCACCAGTGTGATTGCGCTGTCGCGCACATTCGACGCAGGAGAACGTCGCGAGATCCGCATGCGCGCGATCTTCGAGGCCGGCAAACTCGATCCGCGCACGTACGACGAGGAAACGATTGCGCCATTTGCGATCCGCCTCGCGCCCTCGGCGTGGCGCGAACTCGCGTCGCTCGCCGAGCGCGCATGGGCGGAACTCGCCGCCGTCGAGCATGCGTTGCTGGCGGCGCGTCGCTCGTGGAGCGCGCTTGGAATCCCGCGAAAAGTGCGCGCGATCATCGCTGCATCGCCGCCGCCCTCGGAGCGTGACGTGCGCTTTGCACGCTTTGACTTTCACCCGACGACCGAGGGTTGGCGCGTTTCCGAGATCAACGCGGATGTTCCGGGCGGTTTCATCGAGGCGGGTGCAATCGCGCGCATCATCGCGGAGCGATTGCCTGGCCTCGCATGCCTCCCAGATCCGGCGCGGGTTCTCGCGCGCGCCATCGCCGAGAGAATTCCCAACGGAAATGCGGCGCTTGTGCATGCGACGAGTTACACCGACGACCAGCAGGTCGTGCGTCGAATTGGCGCGGAACTCGCAGCACTCGGCGTGCGAGCGCATCTCGCATCGCCCGCGCACGTGAACCCATGCGGGGAGCCATCTGGATCGCGCGCGCGGCTGTCCTCAACGGGCGCCGAAGTCGATGCCGTGATGCGGTTCTTTCCATGCGAGTGGCTTGGGAATCTCTCGCGCGCTGATCGAGCGCACTGGTCGAGATTACCTGCGGACGTTGTGCGTTCAAATCCGCCTTCAGCGCTGCTTTTGCAGGGAAAACGCCTTCCGATTGTCTTGCGCGCGCTCGGGATCTCGACGCCCACGTGGAGCGAGATTCTTCCTGAAGTGAAGCCGATTGGACGGCGTTCGTTTGCGCGTCGCGTCGATCCGACAGGCTTTGTGCTGAAACCCGTGTGGGGGCGCATCGGTGAAGGAGTCGTCATCGACGGCGCGACGAGTTCCGCGGCTGCGCGTCATGCGCGTTGGATGGCGCGTCTCTTTCCGAAGTCTTGGTGTTTGCAGCGAAGATTCGAGTCGATTCCGTTGCGCGAGGAACTTGGTTTTACGGTTGATGGGGCGCAAGAGCGTCGTCATTGTCACGCGTGCATCGGCGTCTATGTCATCGATGGCCGCGCTGCCGGTGCGTACGCACGCGTTGCTCCGCGCGCATTGATGGATGGCCGCGCGCAAGATGCGGCGGTGTTGCTCGATGCCTCGCTTGATTCTTCGCTTGATTCTTCGCACGAAGAAGGATTCCAACATGCTTCTCCCTGATGATTCCACGTCTCCGCGCATGAAGCCTCTGACCGATGCTCGAGCGCTCTTCGAGATTTGGGCTCCAGTCGCGAGTCCGTGGTCGGCTTGGGCGAAACCCGCACTCTTTACGTATCTCCCGGAAGCGAACAGCGCGCCTGTGGAACGCATTCCGTGGACTTCGGCCGCCGCGCTTCCGCTTGGTTCAGGTCGTCATGCGATCGTTGTCGACCTTCCGAGCGTCGAGGGAATCGCATGTGGACTCGCGCTCGCAGAGCGTGGCTTTCGGCCTGTTCCGCTCTACAACCTCACGCAAGGCATCGGCAAGGAAGTGGTCGCGGTTGATCCACTGATTGCGGCGCTGCATGAGGGCGCGGAATCGCTGCAGGCACTTGCGATCCCTGATGATGCGCCGCCCGCGTTTCTCCTCGATTCCAACCGACATGTTGGAGTTGCCGCGCCGTCGATGTTCGACAACCGTTGGATGGTGTTTCCGCAAGATTTCCCATCGGCACGCGCGTTGACGTCCGCAGGAATCGAGCGTGTGCTCGTGATTCGGCGAGAGGGCGCACCGCGCGTCGATCTCCTGTCGGTTTTGCGCCTCTGGAAACGGGAAGGCCTTGCAAGCGCGCGCTTCGATCCAGCGAGTGGCGAGACCATCGACCTCGCGATGGACACTTCACTCCTTGCGGTGTTCAGTGCACATCTCAGTATGATTTTCCACGGTTTACGCGAAAATGCAGCCGGCGGCTTCGGCGGGCGCGTGCCCGTTCCACAAGCAACGTCGGGTGGATTTGCATAACACGTCGCGCTACTTCAGATCCGCGAGTTTGCGGAGTTCCGCGACGACGGGATCGGGCGATGCTTTGCCGCGGACTGCGATCGTGTCACGATCTTGAAAGAGCGGGAGAAGCGATGTCGCCCACTCCTTTCGTGCGGGCTTCTTCACGGTGTCGCTCCACGTTTTCACGAGCTTCGCGAACGCGTCCGCTTCGCGCTTTGCCGCAGGCCCCGTGCCTTTCGCGCGTTCCGGTGACGCAAGATAGCGCTCCGTTGCTGCGCGCACGCGCGCGTCGAACTCCGCATCGCCGCCCATGGCACGCCATGTTCGTGCGAGAAGTTTTGCGTCGTCGCATTGCTGGCGTTCGAGTTCACCAAGAAGTGCACGATTCGCATCGGCGCCTTTCGGCGCGGGCAGTGCGGCGATCCGCGCGTGTGCGAGATCACGCAGTGTGCTTCGGTAGAGCGGAGGAACACTCGCCGCAGGCAGCGCATCGAGCGTGCGCGATGCGATGTCCGCGAGCGCGAGTGCGGTTTCTGGCGAATTCGCTGCGCGCACAGCGCCGTCGTAGATCACCAGTGAGAATGGATTGAGTTTGAGACCCGCTTCTGCAAACGCTGTCGCCGTCGCCGCGCGCTCTGCTTCGGGAAGCGCGTCGAACATGCGGCGCATCGCGAGCGTTTCGAGGAACGACGTTGGCGCTTCCTCACGGTTGTAATTCACAGCCCACGCGATCGACTGGTGATAGACCATCGGCTTTCGTCCGCCGATGTCGTCGTAGTTCCAGCCGGCATGCACCGTGGTCACTTCGTCGCCGCCAGTCGCGTACTGCCCACCCTTACACCGGAATTCGCCCGTCTTCGTGTCGTGCTCCATGAAAACGATCGCGCAGTGGCCGGGTTGCCCAGCGGTCGACGCGGGCTGGCCGACGATGCGGTGTGTGCGCGCGCCGATGTTTCCCATCGTGCCGCAGACGCCGCCATCTTTCCACATCATCTGAATCGACCCGTAGTTGAACGCGAGCGGTGCGACACGTCGCGCAGACTGCATATCAAACTGCTGTGCGATGCCGCCGATGTACTCGCCGTAGGTACGGAACTCGCCCGAATCGCGGAACTTGAGCCAAATGTCCTCGCGCTCGCGCAGCGGTTGGTCGTCGGCTGCGAGCATGACGAGGACTGGCCACGGCGCATTCAGCGGAAATCGCGGCCAGCCGCGTGCGTCGCGCGTCGCGTCGTCGAACGCGTGACGATCGTTGCGAATGAACCACGCCATCGATTCAGCAGCGGTCGGCGCGCGATCGCGTTCTGCGGGCATGCGTCTTTTCGCGCGATACGCGTCGTGGAAGAGTTCGTGCGCAGCCTTGATTTTCGCACGCAGTTCTTTGTCGGAGATTGCCTCTTCCGAGTACCAGTGCACGGCGCGATCTCCGCAGTCGATCTTGACGTCGGGGTGGCCATGCGCCGCCATGTAGGCGTTGAATTCTTCCTGCAGCGCGCGCGACGCGATCACGTCGGCGGCGACG
>JAIYCA010000393.1 GCA_027488265.1 Planctomycetaceae bacterium | reverse complement strand
CGCCGCACGTTCTTCTTGTCGGCGCGGGAGCGGAGCAATTCGCGCGTGAGTCGGGGCTCGAAGTGCGACCCGAATGCCAGGGTTGCGACGCCGTAGGCGGCGCGTGCCTCTCCCCCGCCGCCGAGCGCGAGTGGCGCGAGTGGCTCGTTGAACGGCAGTATCGGCCTCGCATCAACATCGAAAACCACGACACAATTTCGATGCTCGCCCTCGACAAGAACGGCCGCATGGCGGCGGGATCGACGACCAGCGGCCTCGCCTACAAGATGCACGGTCGCGTGGGCGACTCGCCCATCATCGGCGCTGGGATCTTCGTCGACGCACCGATCGGCGGCGCGATTTGCACGGGCCTCGGCGAAACGGTGCTGCGCACCCTCGGCGCGCACCTTGCGGTTGAAGCCATGCGCCACGGCATGACGCCGCAAGAGGCCTGCGAACACGCCATCGCGCGGATCATCGCGAAGAACGGCAACCCCGCCGAGTACCAAGTCGGCATGCTCGCGCTTGATTTCCGTGGCCGCGTCGGCGCGTTCGCGGTTCAGAAGGGCTTCACGTACGCCCTCGGCGAGAGCCTCCACGACGCGCCGTCAGAATTGCGATGAATTTCCCGCGCGCGTCGAACCCTTACGCGCTCACAATGCCTCTGACGCGCCCCGTCGGTGAGTCTCGCGCGCGGGTTTCTACAAGCAGTTTCTACGACCGGAGCACACCATGTTCTTCCGACAGATCTACGACGAAAAACTCGCTGAAGCCGCGTACCTCATCGGTTGCCAGAAGACGGGCGAAGCGATTGTGATCGACCCCGAGCGCGACATCGATCGCTACGAAGCGGTTGCGAAGGCCAACGGTCTTCGCATTGTCGCCGTCGCCGACACGCATATTCACGCCGACTATCTGACGGGTGCGCGCGAATTCGCCGAGAAAGGCGCGCGCGTCTATCTCTCCGACGAGGGCGATGCCGACTGGAAGTACATGTGGGTTGACCAGAAATCAGGCGGCGGCCGCTACGACGCGGTGCTCTTGAAAGATGGCGACACCTTCAAGATCGGAAACATCCGATTCCGCGCGATCCATACGCCAGGCCACACGCCCGAACACCTCTGTTACGAGGTGACCGACCTCGGCGGCGGGGCTGATGCGCCGATGGGCATTGCGACTGGCGACTTCCTCTTTGTAGGCGATCTCGGTCGACCTGATCTCTTGGAGAGCGCCGCGGGCATGTCGGGGGTTGCCGATCCGTCGGCGCATCGCCTGTACAAGACCGTGCTCAAGACACGCGATTGGGCCGAATACCTCCAAGTTTGGCCGGGCCACGGCGCGGGAAGTGCGTGCGGCAAGGCGCTTGGTGCGGTTCCGCAATCGACCGTCGGCTACGAGCGGCGTTTCAACGCCGCGCTCAACGCGGCGACGAGTGAGAAGAAGTTCGTCGACTTCATCCTCGACGGTCAACCGGAACCTCCGCTGTATTTCGCCCGCATGAAGCGCGACAACAAGATGGGCCCGCGTGTCCTCGGCGGCGTGCCAAAGCCGCGCGAACTCTCGCCAGCGGAGTTCGCGAAGATCGACGGCACGACGTGCGCGATCGTCGACACGCGCCCGTGGGCGCAATTCAAGAGCGGTCACGCGAAGGGTGCACTCACCCTGCCGCTTGGCAACAGTTTCAATACCGACGCAGGCTCGATGATCGGCGAAAACGAGAAGATCTATCTCGTGATTGATGCCGCGCGCCTCGATGAAGCGGTGCGCGATCTCATCCGCGTTGGACTCGATGAGATCGTCGGTTGGATCGACGCTTCGAAGATGCCGGAAGTGGCCGCGGCAGGCGGCGTGATGGAGACGACGGCGGAAATCGACATCGCGGCGGCACATGCGCTGCTCGAGGACTCGCTCGCGTCGGCGGCTCGTCCGTTCGTGCTTGATGCTCGGCGCCGCGTTGAGTTCGCTGAGGGGCACATCGATGGTGCCCACAACATCGCACACACGCGGCTCTTTGGTCGCATGAACGAAGTTCCGAAGGACCGTCACATCTTGGTGAACTGCCGATCAGGTGCCCGCTCAGCCCGCGCGTGCTCGTTGCTCCAAAAGCACGGCTACCGCGTGACCAACCTCGCGGGCGGCATGCTCGCATGGCAAGCAGAGGCGGCAAAGGGCGCGACGTGTGGCACCGCTTCCTGTGGCACGTGACGCGACTCCTGAAATGGCGCGCGAAATCAACGAGAATGCTCCACCCCGTTCCGATGAACGGGACGCGTTGGCATCGGTGATCCATCGTCCGCCCCACCACCCCAAACGAACTTCATGACTCGCCCGCTCGCTTCCCCGCCAACGCCTGATCAAGAGTCAAAGTCATGATTTGTTTCGAACGAGGAATCGCATGATTTGGGCGTGGCTTGGCGCGACACTCGTCGGGCTCTCGCTCGGCCTCCTCGGCTCGGGCGGCGCCATTCTCACCGTGCCGATCTTGGTGTATCTCGTCGGCCACGACGAGAAAGCCGCGATCGTCGAGTCGCTCGCGATTGTCGGCGCGATCGCCCTCTTCGGTGCGGCGCGCGCGAGTTTCGCGAAGAAGATCGATTGGAAGAGCGCACTTCTCCTCGCGATTACAGGCGTCTTCGGAACCCTGCTCGGAACGCACGTCGCGCAGTGGATTCCCGGCGCGGTGCAACTCCTCCTGCTCGCGGCGCTCATGCTCACCGCGTCGGTGCTCATGTTTCGATCGCCTCGCAAGAGCGAGCCGATGCCGAACGACGTCGATACGAGCGTCACCGATTTCAGCGTCACCGATTTCAGCGTCACCGATCTGAGTGCCAACGATCAAGCGCCCACTTCCGGCAGCGCGATCATTGTGGCGCAAGGCTTTGCACTTGGTTTCATGACGGGTATCGTCGGTATCGGCGGCGGATTCCTGATCGTGCCTGTACTCGTGTTGCTTCGTCGTCTGCCGATGAAGATCGCGATTGGCACAAGCCTCGCGATCATCGCGGTGAATTGCACGGCTGGCTTGGTCAAGTCGATCTTCGCCGGAAGTGCTGCTCTTCACCCGAGTGCGACCGAACAGAACGCGATCGACTGGACCGTCATCGGTCTCTTCATCGCACTCGGAATCGTGGGCAGCCTCATCGGAAGCCTGCTCGCGAGGCGCATCGACCAAGGGACTTTGCGCAAGGTGTTCGCAGTGTTCCTCGTCGTGATGGCCGGCTACGTCGCATGGCGACAAGCGCCGCGCGTTTTTCCGCAGTGGTTCGACGCTCATTCCAGTACGCCGACCGCCAACCCGTAGACGCGACCTATACGCCCGTTGAGTTCGCGCCATCGCGAAGTTGCGATGCATCGCGAACCTCGAACGCCCCTCGCAACTGCGGGGCTTACGCGCGGCCCTTCAACATGCCATGCCAATAGAGCTGCGGCAAGAGCCACCGCTTCAGCATGTACATACTCCAACGCTCTTTCGACTGATCGAATGGAAAACTCTCCGCAGGTTTGAGGTCGTAGTCGAACTCCGCGAGCACAAGCGACCCGTAGCCGGTCACGAGCGGGCACGATGTGTAGCCGTCGTATTTCGCGCTTGGTTCGCGGCCGGCGAGGACATCGAGCACATTCGTGACAACCACCGGTGCCTGCTTGCGGATCGCGGCACCCGTCTTACTTGTCGGAAGACTCGAGCAATCGCCGAGTGCAAAAATCTCAGGGAAACGCGTGTGCCGACAGGTGAACTTGTCGACTTCCACCCAGCCCGTTGCTGCGGCGAGCGGACTCTTCTTGATGAAATCCGGCGACGACATCGGTGGCGTGACATGCAAGAGATCGAAGCGCTGCACGACTTCTCGCTTCGCGTCGAGATCTTCAAACACCGCTTCGCGCGCATCCGCACGCACTTCGACGAGGTTGTGCTTGAAGTGCGGCGGCTCGATCTCTTTCCGCGCAATCACCGCGCGCAGTTGTGCTGCATACTTCTCAACCTTGAAGATCGAAGTTTCGCCTGAGTAGAAGTGGATGCGCGACTGCCCGCGAACACCCTGACGACGAAATGCATCGTCGGCGAGGTACATGATCTTTTGTGGAGCACCGCCACACTTGATCGGTGTTGCGGGATGGGTGAAGACCGCGTCGCCACCTTTGAAAGTGCGAATCGCGTCCCACGTGGTCGAGACAGTTTCAAACGCGTAGTTCGAGCAAATGCCGTTGCGGCCGATGTTGCCCTCGAGGCCTTTCACCTTGCCCCAATCGAGTTGCAACCCAGCGGCAACGACGAGTACGTCGTACGCGATGCGGCGTCCAGTTGACGTCACGACGGATTTCGCATCGGGCTCAAAGCCTGTCACCGCTTCACGCACCCATTCCACGCCGCTCGGGATCAAGTCGCGCTCGCGCCGCCGCGCCGCCTCGCGCGGAAGCACTCCCGCACCAACGAGCGTCCAAAGCGGTTGGTAATCGTGCGTTTCCGATGGATCCACGATCGTGACCGTGGCGTTCGCCTTCGCCAGTCGCGCCGCAACGGAAATCCCTGCTGAGCCGCCACCAACAATGACGACGCGACGGGCGGACGATCGTGAAGCGGACGATGTGGCATCGATTTGCATGGTGTGACCTCAAGCCAGAGCCGCTCACGACCCGCGTGCCGAGCGACGTCGGAGCGCCGAAGACGCGGTGCGGGACGTCTTCTCGCCTCGCGGAGTCATCATCAGCACGAATGGAGGGTAAAAGGACGGGGAATTTCCATCCACCCAGAAAATCTCTGAATCCTCGAGGGCAACGCCGCCTCTGATCGCCACATCCGAAAGGAATCCACCATGACCACCGCGACCAGTATGGACCCACGCACCGAACAACCTAGCCCGTTTGCAACCACGCCGATCGAGGTCGACCCGCGCACAGCTCAACGCATGCTCGCCGAGCCGGGGACGATCCTCATCGACGTACGTGAGGCCGACGAACATGCCCGCGAGCGCATCGCTGGCGCGAAGTTGATTCCTCTTTCAGTTTTGACCGCGAAGGAGATTGCGGAGCTCGGTGCGCGCCGCGTGGTGTTCCACTGCAAAGGTGGACGCCGCTCACTTGATGCCGCGACGCGATGCGCGAGCCTCGCACAACGCGGCATCGCGATTCACAGCGTTGTCGGCGGCATCGAAGCATGGCGGAGCGCTGGTCTTGGCACCGAAATCAATGCAGCGCGCCCAAAGATGAGCGTCATGCAGCAGACACAGATCACAATCGGCACGCTCGTCGTCGCGGGCACCGCGCTTGGCTTCCTCGTCAACCCGTGGTTCCTCGCGCTTCCCGCATTCATGGGTTGCGGCATGATCTTCGCTGGCGCGACGGGAACATGTGGCTTGGCGACCGTCATCGGTCTCGCGCCGTGGAACCGCGCAACAAAGTGCCAGAGTGGCTCTTGCTCACTCTGATGATTGAAAACGAGTGAAGTGTCCTGCGACCGCCTTTCCGAGGCGGTCGTAGTGTTTTCGAATGGAAGACCGCATCAACGCGACGCAGATTTCCGTGCGGGCCCCATTGCAGATTTCGTTGCAGAATTCATTGCAGATTTGGTCGCAGATTTCGTCGCAGGCTTCTTTGAAACTTTCTTCGTGAGTTTCTTCGCGCGTTTCGTCGTGAGCTTCTTGGTGACATCACTTGTTGCGGCACGTTGGGCTGACGCCTTTTTGCCGGCCGCGTTGGCAGAGACTGAAGGCTCCGACGCCGCACGCAGTTTCTCGCGCTTTTTCGCGTCGGTTTTCGAGATCATTCCGCCGTGCGCACTGGCGACTTTGAAGGCGCGCGCGATGAGTGCGAGGACATCGTCGAGCGTTTCGCCGCGCCGCGGCTTCACGGCGACGCACGACTTCCCCGACATGTAGGGCTTGAGTTCGGTACCCAACTCCGCGAGCGTTGCCGGTGAACAGCAGTACGCAACAGGGCCAGACTTTCGCATGGCAAAGCCCGCGATCCACTCCATGTCGCGCACCACGATCGGGAAGCCCGCATAGATCGCGATGTCCTTCACGTCGAACGCTGCTTCAAGCAACTCGCAGAGTCGCGTCGCGAGTGCGCGATCGGCGTCCGAAACGGACTTCAAATACGTCGCGCGTGTATACGGGGTGAAGTTCTGTGCTGGCTTCATCGTTGGCTCAAAGGATATCGGCGCAAGAAACACATGTACGTTTCGGCGTACTCCCTGCTATGCTGTGTCCTTCTCGCCGGTGACCTCAGGTCGGATAGGAAGTCCGACAGCAAGACTGGGTATCAGCCGGCAGCATGCCAACAAGACCGAGATTCGCCGCGAAATCCTCGCTGCAACTCGCTCGGCATGCGCCAGTTGGCTTGATCCCGTCTATCGGTCTCTCCGAGCGAACGCGATTGCGCCTGAACGACAAGAACCACGGTTTTCACCGTGGTCGAGATGCATGGCATGAAGCCGTTGGCTTCGTCCATACGTCTGAAAGGCATTTTGTGACTGTTTCGAATCATCGCTCCGCTCCTCACGCGAAACCCGCCCGTTCTGAAAGCACCCGCTCAGAAGCTTCAACCGCTTCCGCCTCGAAGAGCGCAGACACCTCCAACACCCACTTCACTGATCTCGGGCTCGTTCCCGCGATTCTCGAAGCGTTGCGCGCCGACGGCTATGAGCGCCCGACGCCGATTCAGGCGCAATCGATTCCACCAGCGCTTGCAAAGCGCGACGTCCTCGGCATCGCGCAGACGGGTACCGGCAAAACCGCCGCGTTTGCGCTGCCGATCATCCACCGTCTCGTCACCGAATTGCGTCCGGGGATGAAGTTGCCTGTTGGCCGCAAGCCGAAGGCGCTCGTACTCGCGCCGACGCGCGAACTCGCTGCGCAAATCGCGGAGAGTTTCGCAAGTTACGGCCGCCACACGCCCGTGCGCTTTGCCGTGATCTTTGGTGGCGTTGGACAAGGCCCGCAAGTGCGCGCGATCCAACAAGGCATCGACATTCTCGTCGCAACGCCAGGGCGACTCATCGATCTCCTGCAGCAACGACTCGTGAATCTCAGCGAGATCTCGTTCTTCGTGCTTGACGAAGCCGATCGCATGCTCGACATGGGTTTCATCGAACCGATTCGCAAGATCTCGGCGATGCTCCCGCGCGATCGTCAAACGATGCTTTATTCCGCAACGATGCCAAAGGAGATTCGGCACCTCGCCGACGCGCTCTTGCGTGATCCCGTGACTGTCACGGTGACGCCCGTTTCATCGGCGGTCGATCGCATCGATCAGAAACTCTACTTCGTGCTCAAGGCGCAGAAGACACAGTTGATGATTCACCTCTTCCGCGCGCTCGATATGGAGCGCGTGGTGGTTTTCACCAAGACGAAGCACGGCGCTGATCGCCTCGCACGCAAACTGAAGGCGGCTGGAATCGCATCCGAAGCGATCCACGGAAACAAGGCACAAAATCAGCGTATTCGCGCCCTGGATGCGTTCCGCAGCGGACGTTCGCCGGTGCTTGTTGCGACCGATGTTGCCGCACGCGGGCTCGATATCGACGACGTCACGCACGTCGTGAACTACGACCTTCCGATGGAGCCTGAGGCGTACGTCCACCGCATCGGACGCACGGCGCGCGCGGGCAAGTCTGGCCACGCGATCGCATTCTGCGACGTCGAAGAGCGCGGCCTCTTGAAGCAAGTCGAACGACTCATCAAGTTCGAGATTCCGCGCGAGCGCGTGCCGGATGAAGTTCCAAAGTCTGACGAAGTTGCCGCGAAGTCGAGCGGCGGCGCGTCGCGAGAGTCGCACGAAGAGGCTCGCTTTGAGAGTCGCGAAGGCCGTGATAGCCGCGAAGGCCGTGAAAGCCGTGAGAGTCGTGAAAGCCGTGGGCCTCGTCCTGACGCGCGTAGCGAGCGATCGCAGCGCAGCGAGCGCACTCCACACGCCGAACGTGCGCCGCGCGATCGCCGTGACGACCGCGAGACCCGCAGCGCACAGTCGGCGAATCCGCATGGGCATGCGCGTGAAGCATCGCGCGAGAGCTCGCGCGGCACGCCACATGCAAAGCCAGCTGCGAAGCCTGGCGGAAAGCCCCAAGGAAAGACCTCTGCACATCCGAAGGCATCCGCGCATCCACACGCGAAGCCACATGCCAAGCCGCATGCGAAGGAGCATGCGAAGGAGCATGGACATTCACTCGAACGTGACACGCGCGTGCAACGCTCCGAGAGCACCCATCGTTCCGCGGATGATCGTGCACCTTCACGACCTTCGCAGAACGGCGGGCGCCGCAGCCAATGGAATGGCCGACCGCGCGGGCGTTGAAATCGTTCACCTTTCAAGAGGCGAAGTCCGCGACGAAACTCGCGACAAGCCTTCGAAAAGCCTCGCGTCGATCCTCGCGCTCACGTCGGCTCAAGCCACAACCGGCTTGTCAGACTCAGGAGCACGCGCCCCACGCGGCGAGCAGCAGCGAGAGGTCAGCTGCACCAACGGCACCATCGCCATCGACGTCGGCTGCTCCTGAAGTCCCCCACGCTGCGAGCAGCAGTGAAAGGTCAGGGGCACCAGTCTCGCCGTTTCCGTCAATGTCGGTTGGGCAACTCGAGGCAGGTCGCGGAAGGTTCAGTACGAAGATGCGATTGCCAAACGCGGTTCGTCCCGTGCCGACGATCGTGTAGCCATCGCCTGACATCGCAAGCGGCAGCGACAAACGCACATCGTTCGGAACATCCACGCCTTGCGCGCGCGCGTACTCCTCGAGTTCGTGCAACGTGCCGTCGATCCAGAGATAGCCTTCGCCGCTCGTCGCTGGCGGTCCGGCGCGGAAGAACATGGCGACGCGCGAGCCATCGTTGCTCACATCGACGGCATACGATTGGTAACCCGAGATCGGCGAAAGCGGCAACGCGGAGTAGCCGGTCGACTGCCGCCACCGCCACGCGGGATCCTCGGTTGATCGACCAAGGCCCACGACCCACTGCCCGTCGGCGGAGCACGCATTGGCATCCCCGACACGGAGATTTCCGGGGCCGCTGATGATCGTCTGCACGCCGTTGCGCCATATGCAGCCGAGCCATTCGCCGACGTAGTTCGACTGCCAGCCGACCACCGTGGATCCATCGAAGCTGCAGCCGTTCGCGCGGTTTGGCTCATAGAAATACGACGAGGGAAGGCTTACGAGTCCCGTCGTTGCATTCCAGACGTAGCCAATCGCCGAGCAGGCCGCTTGCTGACCGAGCCCGACGACGTGTGTTCCGTCTCCAGAAATGCCCCACGCACTGGTGGCGCCGATGTCGCAGGACGCCCCGAAGTTTCCGATGAGTGTGGTTTCGCCAGTCGCAACTTCGTAAATGGCGGCTTCGGTCTTGCCAGTCTTTGGATTGATCGCGGTGAAGCCGATGCGTGATCCATCGGCGGAGATGCCGCCTGAACCTCCGGCACCTTGGTAGCCAGGCGCAATGCCGCCGATCGGCACATGTCCGGTTGACGCCGTCCAGTACCAGTACTGCACGACATCATTCAGAACGACCACGCTGCCGTCATCACTCACACCTGTGGCGTATGAGCCCTCGATCAGCGCAAGGCTTCCCGACGTTCCGCCCGCATTCGCCGATGTGGCCAAGAAGGCGGTCGAAAGAACCACCGACGCGAGACACGCGGCGCGAGACGGTGTGGAGGTTGCGAAGAAGCAGGTCATGGACAAACTCCCCATGCTGCGAGAAGCAACGAGAGATCAGCCGCGCCAATGATCTTGTCACCATCAAGATCGACATCGGGGTTCAGCGAATCCCACGACGCGAGCAACAGCGAAAGGTCGGCCGCGCCAACCTCACCGTCATCATTAAAGTCGGCAGGGCACGCGGGCGCAGATGGCGTCAAATCCAAGACGAACGGCGAGGGCGTACCGTCGTCGCGCATCGCTGCGCCACCGATAAAGAGCCCGTCGTCAGACATCGTGAAGCCGGAGTACGACCAGTTTGAGGGAAGTTTGAATCCGTGTTCCGCAGCCCACTGGGAGAGCGACACGTACCCGCGATCCGCAAACCACAGATAGGTTCCGCCTCCCACGAGAACCAGCGCCATCGAACCATCGACGTTCGAATCGGTCACCGTGCCGAGGCCGGCAGGAGCTGGAATCATGGCTTGATAGCCCGTCGCAACGCTCCAACGCCACGCGGCGCCGCCGTCAAAGTTGGTTCGACCTCGACCAAAGACCCACTGACCGTTGCCACTCACCGACGAGGCCTCGCTCACTTTCGCCGTTGCCACGCCGCGAGAGATGAGCGTCTGGACGTACTCACCGGCCGCATCGCGGATCCAGACCGAACCTTGTCGCCAACCAACGTAATCGTCAGCCCAACCCGCGATCACCGCGCCATCGTCACTGATGGCATTCGCGCGGGTCGGCTTGTAGAAGTAGCTCGACTGCATGCGCCGCTCTTCGCCGGTCGCGCGATCGCGCACGAAGCCGCGGGCCTCGGAGCAACTGTTCCAGTTCAAACCGCAGACGTAACGACCGTCGCGCGACATGCCCCACGGGCCGGATCGCTCGATGTCGCAGTTCGGGCCAACATTCCCCATCGACTCGGCGAACGCCAGATTCTTGATGTCATAGATGGTGGCTTCCGACTTCAGCGGCTTTCCCTGCAGCGTGCTGCACGTCATCTCGAAGCCGTCAGCGGTGATGTTTGGATGGCCGCCAACACCGTTGCCGGGAGGCAACGCACCCTCCACGGGAACAACCCAACTGTCGCGCGTCCAAAGCCACACATCGCTTTGGTCGTAGCCAACGGCGATGCGCCCATCGGCGCTGATGTCATTGACATACGCATATGGAACCGGACCAAGGAAGAAAACCTCGCCTGCATTGGTGGATGACGCAACAGCGAGCAGAGTGCCGGAGATCGCCGTGGTGAGAACACAAGCAAGACGCGTGGAGTGGTTCATGTGCATGCTTTCGAGAATGACCGCAGGTCGGAGTGCGGGTCGTCAGACGGTGCGAGATGAAGACGGAAGCACGGCGTCAACCGTGCTTCCGCGAAAGTTTGAATACTCACCGAGATCGATCGATCACGGGCATGCGCCCCACGAGGAAAGCACGATCGCGATATCTGATGCGCCCGTGTCGCCATCGCCGTCGAGGTCCGCGTTCGCAGTACCCCATGCGCTCAACAGCGCGGCAAGATCGGATGCGCCAACGTCACCGTCGCCATCGAGGTCGGCGGGGCAAGCCGCGCCGCTTGATTCAACGCGAATGCGGGCAATCGCGTACAGCGCGCTCGCCGTGTCGTTCGCGCGAACGACGAGCCAGCCCGTGTCGGTGAGACACGTGCCGCCACCATCGCCGTTGCTTGCCGTGCTACCCGCGAGGCTGATCTGGTTGATTGCCGTGCCGGTGAAGTTGGTGTCACCGATCGTCGTTCCCGCCTTGGCAAGCAGGCGAAGACCACCAACAGCATCCCACGCCATGAGCGCGGTTCCGTTGTCGACCCCGTTGTTGATGTTGGCCGCGAAGACCACGCAACCGTTGTCGCTTGCGCAGATGCTCGTGCTGCCGTTCAGGCTGTTGAACACCCAGCCTTTCAAACCAGGAACCGCGTCACCTTGGCGGCACACCGTCACGAGCGTGCCGTCGGTCTTGCGCACGCCGATGAAGGTCGCCGGCGCGGGCGACGAGATCCCCGTGCCGTCCGGATTCATGAAGATGCCTTCGAACGCAAGCATGCCGCTGGCAGTACGGACGAAGCCGGTCGTATTTGGAGATTGGAATACCTTGCCGGCGAAATTCGGGTCGGTCGAATCAGTGATGCCCGGAATCGCCTGACCCTTTCGGATGAGAATCGAGAAGACGCCATTGCGCTCAGTCATCACCGCGCCGTTGTCGACGGACGTGACCGCTCCGCCGAGTGTGGCGATGAACGTCATGGTTCCATCCGTCGAGACTGGTCGCTGGCCGAAGGACAAGGACGAGGTATTGGCAATGGTCAAGCCGTCAAAGCCTGGAATCGGATCACCTTCCCGCGCAAAGATGCGGTATGAGCCGGTCGCGAACGCATTGGTGCAGTACACCGAGTCGTTGGCGGTGGTGATACCGGTGCCCACAAGCTTCGCGGAGAACGCATAGGTGCTGCCGTTGAGGAACTGACCGAACGAGTCGGGGTTCAGCGTGAGCCCCTTGTAGCCCGGCGCGGCTTCGCCCTTGCGCGAAACCAGCACATCGGAGCCTCCGTTGAGGAGCACGATGGCGGCGTTGTTGGCAGTCACGGTGTCGCCACCAACGAGCGCGGTGTAGAAGAGCGATTCACCCGCGTTGTTGGTCCGCTGACCAGAGCCTGCGTTCATAGGTGACGCGGAGTACTGCGCTCCCGCGGTGCCGGGGCACGCATCGAGGCGCTGGGCAAGCAGCACCGGAGCACCCGACGGAGGCATGAACCACATGGCCGTGTCGTTCTGCGTCGTTGCGCCGGAGTTCACAATCGTTGGGCCCGTCATAAAGCCCGAGACAACGATGCCACCATTCGACGAGATGTTGTTGCTCGAAGCGATCGAGTTGTTCGGGCTCGCAGTGCGCGAAATGATCGCGCCGGCGGGCAAGTTTCCTGGGACCGCCGAATTGTTGCGAGCGACAACTGTCCATGGTGCGCCCGTTCCTGTGACGAGCACAACGTGGTTCGCCGTCGCGCCCGTCGCGGTGATGCCGGGGCCCGCGATCTGCGAGCGGAAGGTCACCTTGCCGTTGGCATCGATCGCCGGAGTTGAGAACTGATTCGGCACCCACACCACGCCATCGACACCCGTGACGTTCGCGGGGGACAAGCCGTCAGCGACCGTGAGGATTTCCCAGGAGCCGTCCGCAAAGACAGAGGTCGACAAAGTCGCGGCGAGGGATGCGGTCAAAAACAGGCCGACAACGGAGGGCCGAACGATGCTCTTCATGGAAACTCCTCTAAGAATGTGCTCGGTTCCACCGAGGCGGGAAGGGACTAGGGGCGTGCAGCGACCCGCACGGCGGGGCGAGCATAATTTGGAATTCCGCCACTGCAAGCTTCCCTAGGGAAAATTCGCGTACATGGTTCAGGTCTGGTGTAGCGAGCCTGCCCGGTCGAGTCTTGGGGTTCGAGCCGACATCAAACTCACCTGCGACCTGTACCTCGTGGTCGCCGTTCCATCCCCCGCAATCGTTTCATGGACGGTCGCCCGACGCACGGACGCACCGCGGAGCCAGTTCCTAGTAACTTCAAGCCATGGCTTCAGTTCCAAACCGGGGATCACGCAAATCATTGTCGAGCCGAGCACGCGTTGCTCGCCGAGCAAGCGGTGCACCCATCGCGCCGGATGGCGCATTCGACGGCATGACGGCGTTCCGAAAAGAGTGCGAGAGTGTGATGCAGCGCATTCGGTCAGCCGTCGAGCGGCTGAATGCGGACGTCGCGGTCAACCCGTTGAAGCCGCAGGATGCAAGCCGCGCGCTGAAACTCAACAAGAACCTGACTTGGAAGTTTGCCCGCATACTCCTCGCTGAGGAGTGCTTCGACGCGATTCCGATGCTGCCAGGGCCCGAAGGAGTCGATATCTATCTGCGGGCGTTCTCGTCGACGGGTGCTGATACCGCCTTGATTGATGCACTTCGCACGTCGCTTCGAGAATTCAACGATGTCGTCGCACGACACTTTGGCAATCGCGCCGAACTTGACCTCGTGCTCGATGGCATGCGCCAGGATGGCAATCTCGAAACCTCCCGCCGTCTCGCCTTTCGCGGCGCCGCGGGCGTGTTCGGATTCCAAGTCGCCGCACGTATGACCGTGCAGATCCTTGTACCGACCAAAGAGGACCCGTCGAAGTCGGACATCGCGCTCGTCGCTGGCGTCAGCGGTCTTCGACGACTCCGCCCGATGGCAACCCTCCCGGTCTTTCGCACCGCACAGCCCAATACGTCAGGGCCCACTCGTGTGCCGCTGTTTCCTGTTGGAGATCACTCCAGCGACGACTACCTCGTGCACAAGTTCTCTTCCGTTCCCCATGGCACCATTGAGACGGCGCAGACTGGCGACAAATTCTCGGTGCAAATCAAGGGCGGGCCGGTAGGACGCATCGGCGATGCAGATCTCTTTTTCGCAACGCGCACCGCGGCATGCGTCAACCTTGTGCACCGACCCAACGACCCGGTGAACGAGTTTGTGACACAGATCAGTGTCCCGTGCGAGTATCTCGTCACCGATCTCTTCGTGCCCCGATCTGCCCAAGGACTCGACAGCATCCAAGCGTCGATCCACGCGACACTTTCAGGGCCACTTTCAGCCGATCCCGTCGCGCGCGAAATCGCGCGGCTTCCCATTGACTGCGAGATCGAGGTGATCGAGGACTTCGCAACTGCGTGCAATGTGGAGCAGATTCCCAAGTACCGCGCGATACTCGAGGATGCATTCGTACAGCTCGAGCAACGTCCCGAAGACTACGTACTCGTGCGCGTTCAACTCGAGTACCCACCGCTCCCCTGCGCGATACTCGTTCGCTGGGATCTGCCGGTGAAGTAGTTCGTGCGCATCGGGTTTCGTTGTACGCCGAGTGTCAACTCAGAGCCACAAAACATCGCGGACACCCGCACGAATCACTGATTCCAAAATGGCCGCTTCTTACGAAGAATCCTGCGAATGACCGGAGCCGTCCCCGCCCCTGCCACTCGTGCGTTAGATTCGCTTGTCGCTATGAGGAAGCACCACAACTCGGTCACCGATCTCGACCCGTTACCGAAGGTTTGGGGTGACGCGCAATGGCGCGCGATGAGTTCGCCGCTGCGATTCGAACTCGAACTCGTTGCGGGATCGATTTGCCCGGCCACTGCGCAGGATTTCGCCGAAGCAACAGGCCGTACGCGTGCGAGCATTTACCCGCACCTTCAAGCGATGGTCGATGCAGGCTTTCTTGTTGTTGCTGGTCATCGACCGAGCGCTCGGCGCCCTGTCGCGATCTATGACCGCGGCCCGATGATGGATGTGCCGCCCTACGACGTCGAGCATTTTGATCGTGGACGCGAGTGGATCCGTGCGAGCGATGCCTATTTCCGCCTGCATGCGCGCGAGCATCAGGGTTCCATTCGCGCGATGGAAGGTGGCTCGACACTCCTCGAAGGTCTCGATGTCCACTATCTCTTCGGAAAGATCATGCACCTCGACCGCGCGGGCATGGAAGAGTTGATCACGCTCAAGAATCAACTCCGCGATTTCGCTGCGCGTCACGCCAAGCCAAACGGCGGCGAAATTGTGCGACTCATGCTCGCGATCATTCCCGATCAACGCACGAAGTCGCTGCAAACGAAGCGTCGCCGCTCGAAGGCCAGTGGAAAGACGAAGGCGAAAAAGTCCGCGAAAGAACGGTGAATTCACGTATCGCGTGGTGCGGCACGCCCCTTGCGAGCGCACACCACTCCGATCCACTCAACGCGGATGCACGAATCCGAGGTGAAGTTGCGCGTGTCCGAGGTGGAGGCCCATCCACTCGTCATGCGACATCTTTCCAAACGCGGGGCTTGCGTGCGTCATCTGATCGCCACGATCGAGTCGATCGAGCACCTTGCGGAGACGCGCGAGGCCATCCTCAAACGAGCAGCCACTTCGCGGCATCATGTACGACGCATTCTGCGGAATCTTGAAGCCTGCGGGCAGCGTCTTGCCGCTCGTCGCACGGCGCTTCATCAGTGGCGCAATCAGGCGAATGATGAACGGCACCTTCGCTTCGGGGGGTGCGCCGTCGAGCGAGTACTCCCACATGATGGCGATATGGTCGAGGTTCTCACCCGCTGTCCAATTTCCCGTCGTTCGAAGCGTGCCCGCCTTGTGCGCGGCTTCGAGTTGCGCGAGATCTTCTTTCAAACAGCCTGTGCAGTGAAAGGAGAGATCGCGGCGTTCTGCGTGCTTCGTGTTGATTTTCGTATTCATCTTGGTGTCTTGATTCTGATCAGGGCTGCTTCGCGGCTGCCGAAGCGATGGGCTTCGCGACGAACGGCTTCGCAGGCGCATCCTTCGTTGGCTTCGCATTCATCGTGTACCACGCTTCGGTCGACCAGATCTCGTCGCCCGCGTCAGACACGGGCTTCGTGCGGAGATAAACAACGCGACCAGCCTTGATGCCGGGCGCGCGCAACTCAACGCTGTCGCCACGCTTCGAGGGAATCGCCTCGACAATCTCCACAGCCTCGTCGTCGAGCTTCGGCCCGCCGTACTGCTCGGTCGCCTCGTAGCGCCACTGACGAAGCGTGAAGTTCTTCGGGTTGCGCAGCCACGCATCCGCGCCACCACCGCCGCCCTGCACTGGTTTCGTGAACTGGACGAGCAAGCCGTCGGGCGTCGCTGTGACGAGTGCGATCTCGAAGAGGTCCGCATTCGTCGGTCGCAAGCGCTCAAGACCGAAACGCGTATCGCGCCAATTCCAGTTCCCACCGGAACCAATCGAACACGCGTAGAGGCAACCGTCCGGCCCATCGATCACGCGCTGTACCCCGCCTTCGAGGCCGTTCCCCGCGCGATACGCGCAACCCTGGAGTTCGCCCGCGACTTCCTCGAGCGAAACGCGGTTGATGCCACCGAGTGTGAGTTCCGCAAGCCACATTTGCCCCGCGAACGGGCCGCTTGAAATCGCAAGCGGCGTGGTCGGCGAGTTCGCGATCTCGTTCTGCGGTAACCACACTGCAGGCGGCGACGGCGGATTCTCACTGAAGAGGCTCGCGTGTCCGCCCTCGGGGTAAACGCGCGACTTCTGCCGTCCGTTGTAGTGGCCGTAGAAGCGCCCTTCTTTCACATGGTTCAACTTGCTCGCAGGCATCCACGCGCCTTGATTGTCGGTGACGAACATGTCGCCCGAAGCCGTGACTTCAACGCCATTCGGCGTGCGGAAACCGCCTGCGAGGAATTCAATCTCTTTCGTGTCTACGTTGATGCGATAGAGCGTGCCACGGTTCGGCGGATTCGGACCGTTGAGGCCAGGCGTGTCGCCTTCGACGCCATCGGTTTGAATCGTGTTTCCGAAATAGATCGACGTCGAAAGCGATCCGTAGATCCAACGGTCTTTCTCCTTCAGTCCGAAAGAGAAGTGGTGGTAGTTGTCGCCAACCCACGGGCGCGCCCACTCTTCGTGCGTTTCGAAGACGCCGTCCTTGTCGAGGTCGCGCAGCCGATCGATGCCGGGACGATGCGAAACATAGATGTCGCCGTCGACACACACAATGCCACATGGATCGTGGTAGCCGCCGGGAAGTTTCTCGACGCGAATGGTCTCAGGTGTTCCGCCGATCACGCCCGACAAGATGTGGAGCGTGCCGTTTGTCTCGGTGCGGAGAATGCCGTTGTTGACTGGTTCAAAGTCGCTCACGACCAAGCGCCCATCGGGCAAGAAAGCCATACCGCCGATCTTCGGGCGGAAATCCTTCGGTCGCAGCGGCTCGATGGCGAATCGCGGATACGCGACCTCGATCGGCAAGCCATCGCCAGGTCGTTGGTTCTCGCGGCCGTCCTTGTAGACCTTCATGCCGGGCGCGACAACGCGCGTCACGCCCGCTTCGGTACGAAACGCCTCAGGAGGCACGAGTTCGTAGCGCCCGCTTCCAGGCTTACGCCAGTTCAAGATGAGCGCTGCGCCGCCACCATTTTGGAAGAGATCGATGCGGAACGGATGCAATCCTTTGTCGAGCTCGATTTGCCCTTCCATCGGCGATGGTGGGTGGACTCCGTCGTGCACGATCACGCGCGTACCGTCGATCTCAAGTATGCCGCCATCGTCGCAGCGAAGTTCGAAGGTGTAGTTGCCAGGCTCCGTGATGTTGAGGTAACCAATCGCTTCAATCGCGATCTGATCACGGCGCAACCCAGCGGGCACGAGCGCTTCGACGTCCTTGAAGTCGATGCGGTCCTCGAGGCGGTCGAGGTTGGGCGTGGCGTCCTCGGCCACGCGCGCGACGCGATCGAGTTCACGACCGATCTCGTAGATGCGCAGCGTGTAGCCCTGCTCAAGTTCCGTGGGTGGCGCGCAGAAAAACCCGAGCGTTGCCGTGAGAATCGACGTGACAGCAGTCAGCATGGGCTCATGCTAACCGACGAGGGTTGCATACGCGAAAAACAGCACCCCTGCCTTGGGTGTCATGTGGGCTCGGGAATGCGCGAATTCCGCACGAAACCCGCGCGATTAACTCAGCTTTCCGTCCTTCTTCGCCATCATCGCCAGCATGTCAACGCAGCGCGACGCGTAGCCGTACTCGTTGTCGTACCAACTGATGATCTTGAAGAAGCGATCGGAGAGCTGGATGCCCGCCTTCGCGTCAAAGATGGAACTGCGCGCGTCACCAATGAAATCGCTCGAAACGACTTCTTCTTCGGTGTAGCCGAGAACGCCCTTCAACGCGCCCTCGCTTGCGGCCTTCATCGCGGCGTTGATGTCGGCGAGGCTCGTCGCCTTCGCCGGACGGAACGTGAGATCGACGCACGAAACGTTCGCCGTCGGCACGCGGAAACTCATGCCGGTGAGTTTGCCCTTCGTTTCCGGCAGCACGAGCGCGCAGGCTTTCGCGGCGCCGGTCGAGCTCGGAATGATGTTCATGTACGCGTTACGTCCGCCGCGCCAATCCTTCTTCGATGGTCCGTCTTGCGTCGGCTGCGTGGCCGTCACCGCGTGCACGGTGGTCATGAGCCCCTCTTCGAGGCCACAAGTTTCAAGCAGAACCTTGATCACCGGCGCGAGGCAGTTTGTCGTGCAACTTGCGTTGCTCGCGATCGTGTGGACCGCGGGGTCGTACTTCGAGCAATTGACGCCGTACACAAAGGTCGGCACTTCCTTCTCGCTCTTCGTCGGCGCCGAAATCAGTACGCGCTTCGCGCCTGCATCGAGGTGCTTGCGCGCGTCTTCTTGCGCGGTGAACAGGCCTGTCGACTCGACGACGTAATCCACACCCTGCGATTTCCATGGCAGCTGCGCTGGATCCTTCACGGCCGTGCAGACGGTCGTCTTGCCGTTGACGACGATCGACTCGCCGTCCGCGCGCACATCAGCGCCGAAGCGGCCGTGGGTCGAGTCGTACTTCAGGAGATACGCGAGGTTGTCCGCAGGCACGAGATCGTTCACGCCGACGACTTCGAAGCCGCCACGCTCAGTGGCGATGCGATAAACGAGACGACCGATGCGGCCGAAGCCGTTGATTGCGATGCGGACTGCCATGGCGTGTTCTGTGCTCCCTTCCGGGTATCTCCCGGCGTTCGTTCCTCTCTGCGAGGGGGCGGAGGATAGGGGCCACCATCGGCCGCGGCAACCGCACCCCCGTTACACTCCGACCTGTGCCTCGATTTCGCCGCTTCCAGAGCATTCTTGTTGCGTTCGCCCTTGTCTTTGTTGACTTTGGGGCGGCGATTGCGATGAACTCTCGCGCCGACGCGGCCGCGACGGGCGCGTTGACTGAGCCTCTTCGGACGATCACCAAAGCGGGCGAGCAAGGCGATCGCGAGAGCCAGGAACAGACTCCCGGTGCAGCGCAGCAATCTGCTGCCGAGGCCGACATGACGAGCGACGGTTGCACACTGCGCGCAGCCGTCGTGGACATTCCGCCGTATGCAACCCTCGACGCGGCCGGCCACTGGTCTGGCGAGGCTGTAGAACTCTTCCGCGCCGTCGCGCAAGACATGGGCTGCGAAGTTGAATTCATCCGCATGAGTCCGTCAGACATCTTGCGGGCACTCGAGCGAGACGAGATCGATGCCGTCGCACTGCCATTCAGCGCGAGTCCTTTGTCCGCTTCTTTGATGACGCTGACACCGTCGTTCGCAACCTCGCGCGTGATCATTGCCGTCTTTCGCGATGATCTTGGTGGCGATCTCAAAATGCTCTACCAAAGTTTGACCACGCCACGCCAACTGCGCGTCTACGGCGCGATGGTCGCACTGGTCGTTCTTTTCGCCGTCCTCATTTGGGCTTTGGAGAACACAAAGAACCAGCATTTTCCCGGGAAAAGACGCGAAGGTATCGGCTCTGGACTGTGGTGGTCAATCACGACGCTCAGCACAGTGGGATATGGCGACAAGGTTCCCGTCTCGGGCGTCGGTCGCTTTTTCGCAGGAACATGGATGATCCTCTCACTCATCCTCGTTGCAATCTTCACCGCGACGGTGACGAGTTCGATCACGGCACACGACGCATCGATTGAAGTGAATGGACCGCACGATCTCCCGCGCGCGCGCGTCGGAATCGTCGAGAACGGGCTTGCAAGTGGCTACGTCAATGACCACTTCCTCCCGCACGTTTCCTATCCGCATCTCGCACTTGCGGTCGAACAACTTCGCCTCGGAAACCTTGACGCCGTCCTCGCTGATCAACACGGTTTGGAACGCCATCTCAGCGAACTCAACGAAGATCGCATCAAGCTGCTTGACATTCCGGTCAGCAAGAGTCCGATCTCATTCGGTCTTCGAAGAACACTTTCACGCGACATGATTCGACAATTCGATGCTGCGCTTGTCGCGCGGCTCGAACGCCGCACACCACCAACTCCCGCTACGTCGACCGAACCACCGAAAGACGCGCCGAAAACGCCCTGAAACCCGCGCATGTTTGCGGCAGCGCGAGGCTACATCCCGCGAAGCAGTCAGATCCCCGCGAAGCAGCCAGACCCGAGCCTTCCCTTGCACGACGCCAACGCCAACTCACACGCTCTCTTCGGACGAACGCCCGCGATCATCGGCATGGTGCACCTTCGCGCACTGCCGGGTTCGCCGCAATCACAATTGGCTCCGCGCGATATTGCGCGACTGGCGGTTGAAGAAGCGAAGACGCTCGCCGCTGCGGGTTTCGACGCAGTGCTCCTCGAGAACATGCACGACGCGCCGTATCTCGCGCGTCACGTTGGGCCCGAGACCATCGCTGCGTTCGCGCGCGCCGCGTGCGAAGTGCGCGCTGCGGTGTCGGTTCCACTTGGTGTGCAAGTGCTCGCAGGCGCGAACGACGCGGCCCTCGCGATCGCGATCGCAGCCGAATTGCAGTTCATTCGCGCGGAGGGATTCGTCTTCGCCTCGATTGCCGACGAAGGATTTCTCTCAGAAGCTTCGGCGGGACCCCTGCTCCGCTTGCGTCGCGCACTCGGCGCGGATCGCGGCGCATCGCGGATCGCGATTCTCGCGGACATCAAGAAGAAACACAGCGCGCATGCGATCACGGCAGATACGACGCTCGCAGATCACGCGCATGGCGCGGAGTTTTTCGGCGCGGATGGCGTGATCGTGACGGGATCTGCGACGGGCTGCGCGACACCGATTTCTGATCTTTCTGCCGCGCGCAACGCTTGCCATTTGCCCGTCATCGCTGGAAGCGGCACCAACGCGACGAACGTTCGCGATGTACTCGCTGTCGCACATGCAGCGATCGTCGGCAGCGATCTCAAGCAGGATGGCGTTTGGTCGAATGATCTCGATCATGCGCGTATCGACCGATTTGTGCGCGT
>JAIYCA010000187.1 GCA_027488265.1 Planctomycetaceae bacterium | reverse complement strand
ATCACTGCATGGATCGTCACTGCATGGATCGTCACTGCATGGATCGTCACTGCATGGATCGTCACTGCATGGATCATCGTCCTGCCGAGCATGACCCTCGCCGCATCGCCTGCAGAGTCCAGTGCGCGGTTCCACCCGCAACAACCCGACGTCGCATCTTCGGCGAGCCCACGCGTCACGTTCTCATCCTTGCTCAACGATTTTCTCGATCCGATGCGGCCGTCGCGCGAGAGTGCGGGTGCATGGAACGCGTGGCTCGCGACATCGCGCAATCCGAAGGCCTTTGAGCCATCCGACCCAGCATGGTTCACGAACGACGACCGCGGCCATTTTCTACGCATCGATTCGATCAACGGACGCGATGAGTGGGTGCTCTGCGATGTGGACGGTCCTGGCGCGGTCACGCGTATCTGGACCGCCATGGAAGCCACGCTCGCCAACGCAGTCGTGCGGATCTACATCGATGGTGCGATGGAACCAACGATCGAAGCACCGTTCTACGATTGGCTGCGCGGACGAGGCAACGTTCCATCACCGATTGCGACGACGCTCGCTCCCGGCGGGCTCGCAGCAAATGTGCCGACCGGTTCGGCTGCGGTTTCGTACTTGCCGATCCCGTTTGCGAAGCGATGCGTGGTGACTCTCGACCGCGTGCCTGGCTATTGGCAAATCACAGGACGACGCTACCGCGAGGCGACACCGATGGATTCGCTGACGCGTGAGATGCTCACCAAACAGCGCCCGGAATTGGAGCGGATTGCACGGGAAATGCTTTGCCCATCGGTCGTGCCGCCCTCAGCTGAAGCGCTTCCCCCGAATCGAGTGCGAGCGTCGATACTCACGCGTGAAGCGCCGATCTCTTGGGAGCGCGACACGCCGGGCGTGATCGAGCGAGTCGTCGTTGAGATCCAGAAGGCACCAAGCGAACGAGAAGCGCTCGCCGAGATGCTGCGTTCGACGTGGCTCGAGTGTGACTTCGATGACAAATCGTGCGTTCGCGCGCCCATCGGTCATTTTTTCGGGCTCGGCGAATGCGCACCACCCGTTGGTGATCGCATGCGAACCGCCGTACGCCGAGAAGACGGCTCGCTTCTCTTGGAGTGTCGATTCGCGATGCCATTCACACAGGGCGCACAAATCAGAGTGACTGATCGCGGTGCAGTCAGTGTGTCAGCGGTGCGGGGCGTTGTGTCGTTGGCGGTCGTCGTACGCGATAGACTCGAGAGCGATCCTTCAACTCCGCGGCTCTTCCACGCCATGTTTCGCGAGGTGCGCGACGTCTCCAACCGCAGCATTTGTGATCTCGCGATTGCGCGGATCGAGGGCGAGGGCGAGTGGATCGGTACGACGCTCGCGATTCTAAGTCCACACGCGTACTGGTTCGGCGAAGGCGACGAGAAGGTCTTCGTCGACGACGACCCGATGCAGCGTCAGCTCGGGACAGGCACGGAAGACTTCATCGGTTGTGCATGGGGATTTCCGCGCGTGCTTTCGTCTGACGCGGTCTCGGTCGCGCCGCGGCCCTCGATGCATCGGACGTCGTATGAAGGCCGTACAACCGCATCACGACTTCGATTCCTCGACGGCGTTCCGTTCACGAAACGAATGGATATCGATCTCGAGTGGGTGCCGCCGGCATCGTTTGATCGTCCGGCGGTGGTCGCGGCAACCACGTTTTGGTACGCCGAGCGGGGGCGATCGCGTCCGGTCGATTTCGACGATCCACCGACCATGCTTGCGAACGCGCTTCCCGAATCGATGCGCAAGATCGCCGGCGCGATCGAAGCAGAATCGTGCGCCATCACTGGCCGCGCCGAAGGGACCGAGTTTGAATTACAAGACATCGGCTCGCTCTTCCCTGATGCTGCGTGGAGTGGAGGCCGATCGATTTTCGTTCGGCCACGCTCTGTTGGCGATTGGATTCGCATCGAGGTTCCGTGTGGTGAGATTTCTGACGGCACACCGGTGCGCGTCGCTGTTCGCGCGATCGGCGCGCCGGACTATGGATTCGTGCGGTTTCGCGTGGACGGCCGCGAGGCCGGTCCGAACGTTGTTGACCTTCGGCGCGATCTCGTTGCGCCCGTACCCAATATCGATCTCGGCGTTCATGAGGTGCGTCGAGGTCGATGTACCATCGATATCGAAGCCATGAAGCCTGCGGACAAGGTGACCGCGCGTGCGGGGATCTTCTTCGGCATCGACGCGTTCTTCATCACGCCCGTTGCGAAGTGATCCTTGCAGGATTGAGCGGACGCGCGCCACGTCACGTCACGTCATTTCGCAGCGCGTCACTTGGCGCGCTGCACGTAACGAGCCCAGTCGAGGTTGAGTTGCTGGCTCACCATCGGCTTGAGTCGCTTGATCGAGCCCGGCGGGAGCTCAATAACGAACTGCGCGGGCATGCGCGAGCTGTAGCGGTAGAGGCGCGACTCGTAGCGCTCTTTCGTTTCGCCGGTTGAACGCAGTTTCTCACGCGTGGCTTCATGAAGCGCGGTCACGCGACCTTTGCCGTCGACGAAGATCATGTCCATGTCGATGAGGCAATCCTTCATCCAGTAGTTCAGCATGATCGCCCGTGGATGGACGAAGATCATCGCGGTCCCT
>JAIYCA010000468.1 GCA_027488265.1 Planctomycetaceae bacterium | reverse complement strand
TCTACCAAGCTTCCGCATTGATCGCCAATGTGTTCGTGGCAAGCGCTGCGACCCGCAAGCATCGCGGCAGAGGCACCATTCGCCGCGATCTTGTTCCGGTGATGGCCGCAGCAGCCGCAGTGATGGCACTTCTTGGCGTCTTCACCAGCAACGTCATCAACGCCGCTTGGCTTTACATCGTGTTCGGCGCATTCCTTTGCTACGCGTCGACATCCGAGATCATTGGGTTGCTTCGACGAAAGCCCGACGCACCGGATTCACCCATCGGCGCAACTCGGTGGCGTCTTGCACTCGCGACGGGCGCGATTGGTGGGTTCCTCTCAGGATTGCTCGGCATTGGCGGCGGGGCCATCATGGTCCCGATCCTCCGCAAGTTCGGAAAGATTCCGCTCCGCCAAGCAGTCGCATCTTCCGCCTGCGTCATGATTGCCGCCTGTGTGATCGGTGCTATTGCGAAGAACGCGAGTTTGTTGAGCCTTGGACAACGTGGTGCCACAAATGCCACGTTGTCCGATTCACTTTGGCTCGCGGCGATTCTCGCTCCGTCAGCGATGATCGGTGCAACGCTCGGTGCCGCTCTGGTCTACCGGCTCCCAACAACACTCATTCGGAGCATTCTCTCGGTGCTGCTCGCTTACGTCGGTATTCGCATGGTGCTGACAGGTTTGAGCTGAGCTCTCCTCGTGCCGGTTCGGACCCTGTTGTTGTGGCATCGAGCAAAAACACACACGCGATGCCATGGCACCGCGTGTGTGAGGATTGGATCTGTCAGTCGCTCAAACGAGCGCGAGCGCGCTTTCCTCAGCGTCCAAAGCAGCCAACGGTTCCCTTCGGAACCCATTGTCCCCAAACGGCGACATTCTGCTGCTTCGAGTTCGTGTAAAGATTGAACGGGATGAAGTGCACGCCGAGCGTTCCAGCCTGCGGCGTCACCTTCAACTTGACATGCGTGATGCTTCCTTCACGCTCTGAACTCAGCAATTCAACTCGTGCGACACTCGACGAACTCGCCGCTGTGATGACACGCTCCGACTCGGGGAGATCTGAGATGTCCACGGTGAACTCGTGTGAAGTTCCCTCTTCCAGCCGTCCAAAGGTGTGACGGTAGTCCGTCAGTTTGAGCGAGGGGCGCGGCAAGCTTGACTCGTGTCGTACAAAGACATCGACAAGCGGGCAATCCGCACGATCGGTCTCAATGATCCAGTAGCGCGGTGCCACTCCTTCTGGGAAGTCGCGCGCGAAATCCCAATCAACGAGGTACTGGCTTCGCGGCTCATCCTTTTCCATATCGAAGCCGACGAGATTGGGCTTCTTCCCACCAATGGAGCAGATCCGGAAGGGTTGCTTGTCAATGGATTCAACGACGATGCGGCCAGACTGAGGCTGGTCCTTGACGGCGTTGAGATACGCGGGGCTCACGCGAATTGGAAGCGAGACCTCATTCACAAGGCCGAGCGTGACGACTTCGGTGTAGCCATCGATCAGGATCTTGATGTCGGCGCGCTTCGTTCCGGGCGCAGACTGTGCGGTCATCGCGGCCTTGAGGTCGATCGATCCACCCACCGGAATCTTCTGCCCAGCAATGTCGTTGATGGCCGTGCACTTGCAGCCTGGCTGCACCGTCAGAACCTCAAGTTCCTTCGTGCCCGTGTTGATCAGTTTGCAAACCCCTTCCGCCTGCTTTCCGGGCGCGATAATGCCGAAGTCGAGCACCGCAGGTTCCAAACGCAAAGGAGGCGGACCATCCACGGGTTCTGACTCTGCAGCCGCGGTGTCTTGCGATGGAGCGGATGCTTGCGCCACGCCTGCGGGCTGCGCAGTCGTCGTCGACGGGCCTTGGGTTTGGGCAGGCGCCGATGGAGACGTCGCCGTGTTCGACACCGCAGTCTGCGCGGCCTGCGACGGAGCAGTGTTGCTTTGATCGCATCCAGTACTTGTGAGGGCACAAACTGCGGCGGCCAGAGCAGAGAGAAGGCCCTTTGTGATTTGTGTCTTGGAAAGAGCCGTGGGTGAGAATCGGACGGGATCGAGCATGAGATCCTTCATTCGTCGGTCTTGCGATTGCAGAGGTCGCCCGGGCCAACCGGGTCGGAACGAGAAGTTTACCCGAGCCGAAAGCTGGGCTTGCGACCCACCTCCTTTTCAGGCCGTTTGGGGCGGCCAATACCCAGAGAGCCCCGCCTCGTTGCGTAGAACGGGTCTCGGAACGGGCATCAGAGAGGCTTGAGGCGGGCATCCGCCAGTTTGGCGCGGAGGGATTTCGCGGCCGGCACGGTCTGATCCGACAATTCCAAGAAATATTGCTTCGGGAATTTGCACGAGGCGAAATTGGGTGCACATTGTTCGTGAGTCGAGTCGCAAGACTCCTCCTAAAAAGCCCTTTTCCCTCCCTCCGCCCCCGACTTCGGTCGGGGGTCTTTCGTTTTGGGGCGCTCGCAACCTGCTTCGCAACTTGCTCGCTCTGGTGTGAACCGCGCAGAGTGTTCGCTTTCGCTCGCTCTGGCGGGGATCGCGTCGGACTTCCGAGTTCTGGCAGTTGCTCGTCCTAGCGAGGATGGAGCCTGTGATTGCAGCGATGTCCAAAGCCGCCCGCCGATGCATCCGACAACGCGTCCACCGATGTACCAACGCCTCAACCGCATTCGGCAGCAAGACTTCCGTTCAAGACCGCGTCTGTGGTAGTCTCTGCACCCCCGCGATGCGGGCAACGAGAGGATTTCTACTGTGAATAGCACTGACCTGACGCCCGGCATGGCCATCAAGATGGATGGCAAGCTCTTCCTGATTACCGAAACTGAGCACCGTACCCCCGGCAACCTGCGGGCGTTCGTTCAGATCAAGATCCGCGACTTGAAGTCGGGCTCGCTGATCGAAAAGCGACTTCGTTCGGGTGAAGACGTGGAGCAGGTCGACCTTGACCGCCGCACGATGGAGTACCTCTACGACCAAGGCGGCAAGTCGATCTTCATGGATCTCGAGAGCTACGACCAAGTCGAACTCTCAAAGGAAGTCGTCGGCGATCTCGCGCTGTACGTGCTGCCGAACAACCAGATCATCGTCCTCTGGTGTGACGGTAAGGCGATCTCGGTTGAACTTCCGCTCACCGTCACCCTCGAAATCACTGACACGCCGCCGGGCATCAAGGGCGCAACCGCCACCAACCAACTCAAGGAAGCGACCTGCGAAACTGGTTTGAAGACCCGTGTTCCGCCCTTCATCACGGTGGGCGAGAAGGTCATCATCTCAACCGCAGACGGCTCGTACCGCAGCCGCGCGTAATCGCGCCTCGGTGCAGCACCAACGCGATCAACGCGATCGCACACGACATCACGCACGCGCCGCGCAGGTCACACCTGTGCGGCGCGTTCGCTTGCACGCTGCACGCGTGGAGTCAGCAGCGAAACAACAACGAGCGTAAGAAAGCCCAGCGGCACCGTCACAATCGCTGGCTGGCTAAACGGCACGAATGCGCGCGCCGATGCGTCGGCGGCGGAATAGCCGAACACTTTCTCAAGCGTGTCTGCGGACCCGAGAATCCACGCGAGGCTCGTGACAAGCCCCACCGACATCGCCGCGATGATTCCCTCTTTCGTTGTGCGCTTCCAGAAGAGAAGCATGACAAGCGCTGGAAGATTCGCACTGGCAGCGACGTTGAACGCCCAGCCGACGAGGAACGTCACGTTCATCCGTTCGAAGAGGATGCCGAGTCCGACCGCGCCAAGTCCGAGCGCCACCGACGCGATTTTCGCCGCGCGCACTTGCCCGCGATCATCCAACTTCAGTTGAAAGACGTCCTTCAAGAGATCGTGTGCGACGGCACCGGCGCCCGCGAGGATGAGTCCGCTGACAGTTCCAAGCACCGTCGTGAAGGCAACGGCACTGATGACGGCGAAGAGTCCGTCGCCGAAAGTCTTCGCAAGGAGCGGCGCCGACATGTTCGAGTCGGTTGGATCGAGCGCCCCGCTCGTCATCGCGCCAATCCCGAGATACAGGGTGAGGACATAGAACGCGCCGATCGCGCCGATGCCCACCACGGTGCTCTTTCGCGCGCTCGCCGCGTCCTTCACCGTGTAGTAGCGAATCAGAATGTGCGGCAAACTCGCCGTTCCAAGAAAGAGCGCAAGCATGAGCGAGAGGAAATCGAGCTTCGCCACCAATGAATCGTCGCGCACACCTTTGAACGTCGGATTCGCGCCCGGGAGCAACAGATCAGCGCCCTTTCGTTCGACTGGAGTGAACGTCGTAACACCAGCGCCATCGGTCGCTTTCTTCCACGTAGTCACCGTCGAGTCCGCGAAGGTCTCGAGATAGGTGATCGGCCCGAGTGGACCCGTGGACGTCGCGCCATCTGGCAGCGCGGCCACACTTCCGAAGCCTGTTCCATACTCCGCGCGAAGTCGTGCATCGAGTTGATTCTCGCGCGTGCGGAGTGCGCCGTTCACGAGCGTTCCTTCTGGCATCACCGCGAGCGACTGCACCGCGCTCGCTGGAATCGGCGCGGATGGCAACGTGAAGCCGCGGTTGAGAATCAACCCAACCACGACGGTACACACAATCACGAGCAGCGTGCCCTTGATGAACTGCACCCAGGTCGTACTCACCATGCCGGCTGTCGCGACAATGACCGTCACCGCAACGCCGACCATCGCAACGCCTGCCCAATGCGGTAATCCGAGGAGCGGCTTCACGAGTGCGCCCGCGCCCACCATCTGAGGGATGAGATAAAAGAGTGAGATCACAAGCGTCGCGATTGCCGCGACGAGTTTGAGTCCACGCGATTGAAAGCGTGCGTTCAGCGCGTCCGCGAGCGTGTACTTCCCGAGTCGTTTGATCGGTTCCGCGATCACGAAGAGCGCGACGATCCATCCTGCGAGATATCCGATCGAGTAGAGAAACCCGTCGTACCCGAAGAACGCGATCATGCCGCAGATGCCGAGAAAGCTCGCGGCGGAGAGATAGTCGCCCGCGAAGGCGATGCCGTTCACAAACCAACCGACTTGCCCGTGTGCTGCGAAGTACCCGCCCGCACTCTTGGCGCGTGAACCGAGCCAAAAGCTCAGCGCAAGCACCGCGCCAACAAACGCGGCGAACACCGCAATCGCAAGCGTGCTCGTCTCGTAGATCACGCTTCAACTCCGTCATGGCGGGCAAATGCGGCATAGAGCAGCGCGAGGATAAACGCGCCGATGATGAGGCCAAATCCACCGACGATGCCCCACGAAAGCCCACCCAAAAAGAAAGGCGTCTCGCGCGCGAGTCCGCCGGTCGCCTTGCCATCTTCGAACGTGCCGAACGCCGCGATCAAGACAAATGCGGCATACGCGATGCAATAGAGCGTGAATAGCACGAGGCCCAAGCGATTGGCGCGCACAGGCTGACTCATGCGCGATCCTCACGCGACGCGTCGCTCCCCGTTCCCTCACTCCCGCCCTTCTCCGCTGGAGCGAACTTCGCCAATGCGTGATTCGCCACTTGGCCAATGACCGCAACGACAAGCACCGCCGAGAGAATTCCCGCGATCGTGACCCACATCGGTTGCTGTTGGAAGACTTCCTTGATGTTCTGCGCGCCTGTCCCCGCCGCACTCGCAGCGAGGAAACAGACGACCGCCGTGCGAGGCAGCATGCCGATCGGGGTCGCGATCATCGCGAGCCAAAACGGAACGCGCGTGGCTCCGAGCGCGTAGTTCGTCATCGCGAACGGCGAACTCGGTGGTAGGCGCAAAAGCGTGACGATGCCAAAGGTGCGCAGATGCGAACCGCGCGCGAGCGCATCGCGGATCACGCGTCCCTTCGGGTGTCGATCGATCCAGCGATCAACGCTATCACCCGTGATCGACTGCGCGAAGAGGTATCCAATCGCGGCTCCACCCGTGAAGCCAAGAATCGCGCCGGTCAGCCCCCACTGCATGCCAAAGACCCAACCACCGAGAAACGCTTGCGAGTAGGTCGGAAGAATCCCAAGCCCTGCGGTCACCGCGAAGACCGCCACGTATCCCCAGAAGCCCCAATGAAGATCACGCTGCAGGAAAGCGGCGAGATTCTGGAGATCGAGAAGGATGTAGAAGCCCGCGAGCGGCGGGAATGCGATCCAACAGACACCGAGAATCGCGCTCGCGATCAGCCGCTTATCGCGAGGTGCCTCCGGAGAATCGGGCGGCGACGCGCCATTGCGCGGTGGGGTAGGCGATTGGCCGGGCGCTGCGTCGGGAGAACCCATAGGGACGCAAGGTACCGAGAATTTGGCCCTCCTCGGCGCCTGATCGGGCCTCATGCACGAATCCTCGACGTTCCGCTGCCGTCGGAGAGTACGCCCCCTCAGCTTCGTGTCTGCGCGACCGACGACTTTCACCACGCCGAGGCCGCGTCGAAGAAGCGAGGTTGGTTGTGCATCCGGTCACCTGAATTTGCCGATGACTCGGCACCCCGATACCCGTCGGGTACGGAGCAACCCATGCGTAGTCGTTCATTCCTCGCCGCGCTTTCACTCACCACCGTCGTCGCTGTCTCGAGCATCGGCTGCACCTCGCGTTCACAAGTCTTCGAGGGTTACTCCGAGGATCAATTGTGGACCGCGATGGTCGCCACGGCCCGCGCACCGCAGTACGACGACTGGAAAGTCATGAACAACGAAGTCCACGTCGACGAGGCCTCGCGCCGCATTGAGATCTATCGCGTGTTGAAGCGGACGCTCGTCTCGCCACACGCGGACCCGCAGCGCGAAAGCGAGGAGTGGAAGCTCCAAGTCGTTCTTGGTCGGGATGAGGAACTCGGCCAACCGCTGGTCGATTTCACCGCTCGACAGGTAGATATCCCTGCCCACGTTTGGGACGAAGCAGATCGCTACTTCCTGCAGATGCGAACTCTGCTCGGCCCTGTGAAGACCGCACAACCTGCCGAGGCCAACAGCGAGTCCGAAACTCCTATGCCGCCGCCGCTCCCCGCGGAGGAATCGTCAGGCATGGACGAGCCGCCGATCGATCCACTACCAAAGTCGGCGCCGCAGAAGTGACTGCGCGTGCGCGCACGGCGCGCATCCTGGCGACAACCGAAATCTCAACCACAACCCGACGCAAGCGCGTCGGGTTTTTCTTACGCCGATGCTCGACCTCATGGGAGGTTGGGCCTCATGGGAGGTTGGGCCTTACGGGAGGTTGGGCCTTACGGGAACGTTTGAACATGCGCCGTGCTCGTGGCGCAAGCACGATTGCTCCACGTTGTGGAAGTGCGCGGCCACGTCACAACCTCGACCTCAGGCGAGATTGGTGTAGACCTTCTGCACGTCGTCGTGATCTTCAAGCGCGTCGACGATCGTCTCGACCTCGGCGAGCGTCGATGCATCGACCTCCACCGTCTGCATCGGGATCCACACGATCTCGGCACTGTCGACGGTCATGCCTGCTGCTTCCACCGCCGAACGCAGCGCAATCAAGTTGTTCGGCGGACCGAGCACTTGGAACGTCTCACCGTCGCCGTGGATGTCCTCGACACCCGCCTCGAAACACGCCTCCATCAAGCGCTCTTCGCTGCCGCCCTCGACGATGACCTGCGCCTTCTGCGAGAAACTGAACGCGACGGAACCGGGCACGCCGATCTTGCCGCCGTTCTTGTCGAAGATCACGCGGATGTCCGCAGCCGCCTTGTTGGCGTTCGAAATCAGACACTCGACGATGACCGCGACGCCGCCAGGCGCGTAGCCCTCGTACCGCGCGGACTCGTAGTGTTCCGCGGAACCCTCGCCTGTTCCCTTCTTGATCGCCTTCTCGATCGTGTCGCGCGGCATGTTGGCTGCGCGCGCAAGGTCGACCGCGATGCGGAGCGAAGGATTGAATTGCGGATCACCGCCGCCCATGCGCGCGGCGACGATGATCGCACGCGAGCACTTGCTCCAGATCTTGCCGCGCTTCTTGTCGACCGCGGCCTTGCGATGCTTGATGTTTTTCCAAGCGCTGTGTCCAGCCATGAGGGAAACTCAACTCCTTCGCGCAGCAAGATACGCGGAATTCCTGCGGGTCAACGGAGGCGCAAGACGAGCGGCGAGCGCTCAACGACAAACACCCGACAACGCGTGATCAACGGTTCGTCCCTGTCTCGATTCCATCTGAAGCTTCCAGCGTCATCGGCCTCACCGATGGCGGCTCGCCGCGCGCGACCTCTTCGAGTTTGCGCGCCGCGCGGTCGGCAATGCGACCGTACAAGCGCCGCAGCAGCGGTGCCGGTTCGAGCAGCGCAAGTCCAAATTCTCGGCGCTGGAACTCGACGAGATTCTTCGCAATCTCTTGCGGCGGATAGCGAAGTTGCGCCACTTGCCCAACCTGCTGCCAGCAGCGGATCGCGGCCTGTTGATCACCGTCTTGCCAGAGCGCGTCACCGAGGTGGTCGAGCGTCTCGAGCGATGGATCCTCTGGGCGAATACGCAACGCTTGGCGGAAGAGCGTGATCGCGCCCATGCCGTCGGCTCCATCACGCAATCGACCCTGCCGATATCGCAGCACGCCGACCGTGTCGAGGATCGAGGGATTGTCGGGCGCCTTCGCAAGCGCCTCGAGCGACATGGCGATCGTGGCTTCGTCCACGGCGCCGCGATCGACGACGAAGTATGCAAGGTTGTTCTGCGCCTCGGCGGAAACGGGTTCGGTGAAGACCGCACGCTCAAGAAGCCGGCGGCTCCCGAGTTCATCACCGATGAGCGCGTGGGCGTCTGCGGCGCGGACGAACTGTCGACCGAGATCAACCGCGCCACCGGTGCCGACGACCGCTGTCGAACCATCGACATTCGCCGAAGGCGCGTCAGTCGCGCGCACAAAAACTTCCAAGCCCTCGCTGGCGAGATCACGGAGGAGCGATTCAGTGCGCTGCCACCAGCCGCCGCTCAATGCGCCGAGCGCGATCGATGCACGCGCGATACGTCGCCGCGCCTCCGCCTCTGCGCGCGTATCACGTGCAATCGCATCGGCGAGCAACGCGGCGGGGAACGGATCGTCATCGACACGGCGCACGCCGTTCAGAAGCTCGAGGCAGCCGTTCGTATCGGCGACTGTGAGTGGACGGGACGCCCGCGCAAGTCGCTCAGAGAGGCGCTCGAGCTTCGCTTCATCACTCCGCGCGACGATCGCCAACCGCATCGCTGCCAACATGTCGCCACTCGTCGCGCGACCGAGTCGCGGCAAGAGTGCTTCCGCGGTGCGCGACATGTCGCGAGCTCGTGCGGGCTCGCGTTTCGCGATCTCCGCGGCTGTTGTAAGCAAGGCTCCGATTGCTCGCGAATTCCCCTCGACCGATGGGCTGCGCGAACAAAGTTCAAGGACCGTCACCGCGCCCGCGACATCACCGGTCGCGATCAAAGTCTGTGCGACGGCTGCCTGTGCATCGATGGTTTGGGGCCGAGCGCGCTGCGCCGCCAACGTCGATGTGAGCCGCAAAGAACTCGGTGCAAGCACCAACGCGTCGAATCGCGCACCGAGCGGCGCGG
>JAIYCA010000456.1 GCA_027488265.1 Planctomycetaceae bacterium | reverse complement strand
CGTTGGGTACACGCCGGGCTACTTCGGCGCGTATGTACAGAATGGCGTCGTCGTCTATGGCACTGGCTACTGGTACGACCCATACTGCACGACGGCGTGGGTTCCGGTGCCGATGACGTATGGCTGTGGTGCTGCAATGTCGTACAACCCGTGGGGGGGTTGGGCGTTTGGCTTCGGCATGGGCATGGCGGTTGGTTGGGCGATTGGTGCGAGCACGTGGCACTGTGGTCCGTACCCATGCTGGGGACCCTACTGGGGTGGCTACGGTCCGCACGGCGCGTACGCGTGGGGTCCGGGCGGATGGGCTGCAACGACGGGCAACGTCTACCACCACTGGGGTGATGTTTCGACGATGTCGCGCTCAAGCGAAGGCTACAACGCGTGGACAGGCAATCAGTGGGCGACGCACACGGGTACGGCGTACAACTCGGCAACCGGCGCGCGCGCGGCGGGGCAACGCGGTGTGGTGCAGAACGCCTACACGGGTAACTGGGCTGCTGGCGCGCGCGGCGCGGGTTACAACCCAACAACAGGCAACTACGCGCGCGGCGGAGTCGCTGCGGTTGGTACCCCTGGCAAGACCGACGCCGTCGCTGGCGCGGGAACGATTGGCAACACGAAGACGGGCCAGAGCGCGTCGGTTGCTGGCGTGAAGACGGACAACGGCACGTGGGGTGTTGCGAAGGGGTCAGAAGGTACCGCCGTCGCGACGGGCAACAACGTGTACGCATCACACGATGGCAACGTCTACAAGTACAACGACAGTTCGAGCTCGTGGCAGCAGTACGACAAGTCATCTTCGTCGGGTTGGAACAACGTCAATGACAGCGCGACGCGCGACTCGTTGAGCCAACAAGCGGCAACGCGCTCTGACGGTGACTGGCGCAGCTCGAATGCGAGCCGCTGGCAGTCGGGCGGCGACGGCTTCTCTGATCGCAGCGGTGACTCTGGTCGATCCTCAAGTTGGGGCGGCAACTGGGGCGGCGACTCCGATCGTTCCTCTGGCTGGGGAAGCGACAGCGGTGGTGGTCGGTTCGGACGCTCGGGCGGATTCGGCGGCGGGTTCCGTGGGTTCGGAGGAAGGCGTTAATCGCCGACGCGAACACGAGGACGCGTCATCCAACATCGACCCGAGTTCGACTCGTGCATCGCAGGTGGCTTGACTCAAGTCGGTTGACTCGAATGTGTTGTCTCAGGTGTGAACGCTTGAGCCTGAATCGCTTAAGCCTGAATCGCTTGAGCCTGAATGGTCCAAGCCTTCAGGCCCGCAGTTCTCTTACACACCTGCGAGCAAACCGCTTCGATCGCGCGGGGTGGCGAGTGTGAGCTCTTCTGCCGCGCGTCGAGCGTGCGGCGCATCGAGCGGGCTCTTCACGCCGCACTCGGCGCACAAGAGTCGGCTTGTGATTTCGCTTGCAAGGAAGATCACGGGCAAACCTGAGCCAGGGTGCGTGCCGCCGCCGACCGTCCAGAGGTTGTCGAAACCTTGCAGCTTGTGTTGCGGACGCCAGTGGAGCATCTGCGTGATGTTGTGTGCGAGATTGAAGGTCGCGCCGTGATTGATGTTCTGCGCGCGCCAATCATCGGGGGTGAAGCAGATCTCGGCCTTCACGCGGCGCGCCGCGTCGGGAATGCCCATGACCGTCGACAAACGCTCGAGCGTCTCCTCGCGCAGCTTCGGACCAGCCTTCTTCCAGTCGATCGGTGCGCCGTCTTTCGCTGCTTTTGTGTTCGCAGTTGGCACGAGCACGTAGAGCGAACTGTCGCCGGCAGGCGCGAGCGTTGGGTCGATGCGACTTGGATTGCACACGTAGAACGACGCGTCTTCGGAAAGCCGACCTTCGCCGATGTCCGCGAGATTCTGTCGATACTTCGTCGAGGTGTAAATCGTGTGGTGGGGGAGGTCGACCTCGCCCTCCATGCCGAGATACAGCATGAAGGTGCTGCAGGAGTAGCGCTTCGCATCGAGCGCGGCGTCTTGTTGATCGGCGCGGCGCAGCGAAGCGGGGATGAGGTTCTTCATCGCCCACGTCGCATCGGCGTTGACAACGACGTGATCGAAGCGCTGCTCTTCGCCACGCACGACGACGCCGCACGCGCGCTTTCCTTCAAACATGACGCGTTCCACTGGGCATGCAGTCTCGATGCGTGCACCAAGTCGCGAGCACGCTTCGGCCATCGCGGCGACGAGCGCATTGCAGCCGCCAATCGGGTGCCACACGCCGTATTCGTACTCGATGAACGGCAGAATCGAGAAGAGGCTCGGGCACTCAAAGGGGCTCATGCCGAGGTACTTCGATTGGAAACTCATCGCGAGGCGCGACTCTTCGCTCTTGAAGTACCGCGTGAGGTGCGTGTAGATCGACTCCCACGGGCGGAGCACCGGCGCGACCTTCATCGCGTCCAGCGTCATCAGGTCGCTGAGTCCGCGGATCGGGCTACGAAGGATCGGCTCCATGAGCGCGAGCTTCTTGCGGTTGTCGGCGATGAAGCGGAGGAAGGCGCGTCCGTCTCCGGGCTGGACCGCTTCAAGACGCGCGGCCATCTTCTGAAGGTCGCCGGTCGTATCGATCTGCGTTGGCTTCGTGCCGCGATCGTTCCCGATCAGGAGCCGGTACATCGGGTCGAGGCGCTTCATCTCGACGAAGTCGCTCGTTGCCATGCCGACCGATCCGAAGATCTCCTCAAGGACGTACGGCATCATGAAGAAGGTCGGGCCGCAGTCGAACGAGTAGGGGCCCGCCTCGAGGCGACGCGTGCGGCCGCCGATCACGGGCTGTGATTCGAAGATCGTGACGTCGAGCCCCGCTCCTGCGAGGAGCATGGCGACCGAAAGTCCGCCTGGGCCAGCGCCGACGATGGCGACGGAGGCCGCACCCCGGTTGCGTGGGGTGGAGCTTCGGGCGGAATCGGTCGTGGATGGTGTGGAGGATGGGGTCGAGGATCGAGGGGCGTTCGCGATCATGGGGCCCGTTTCGGACTCGTCGCGGGGCTGGATTCGGACAGGTTCACGCGAATTCGCGCATTTGCAAAAAAGTTGTCGGGAGCCGAATCTAGCGACCGCACAACGCGAACTTCGCGCGCCCAATGGTTGTTCAGTTGGGCGCTTCGCGAGGGCAATTCGCGAGAGCACTTCGCACGTGCAGTCCCCGATGGCTGATTCCCGTTCTACATCCGCCGCCACGCCAGCGATCTTGACCGCCGCGGCCGTTCCGAGCGCGCCATCGGCGCATACACCCGCGTCGCTCCCCGATCGCCTGCGCTGGCTTCGCGCGTTCCGCAACGCCGTGAAGTCGCACCACCCGACGCTCTGCGCGCTTGCCTCGGACGAGGTCGGGAAGACGACCTTCGAAGCGCTCGCGGCCGACATCCTGCCCTTGATCGCCAGTTGCAACTGGCACCTCCGTCATGCCCGCGGATTGCTCGCTACGACGCGCGTCCGCGGCGGCGGGCTCTTCGGACTCGGTCACGCGGTCGAGCGGCGGCGGTTACCTGTCGGGCGCGTTCTCGTCATCGCGACGTGGAACTACCCCGTACAACTGCTCGGCATTCAACTCGTGCAGGCGATCGTCGCGGGGAACTCCGTCGTCGTGAAGCCTTCGGAGCGCGCGCCGCGCACCCAAGCGCTCCTTCTCAAACTGGCGATCGCCGCGACCGACGGTATCCCGTCGATGCGCGGCGCGATCGAAACACGCACAGCATCGCGTGAAGAAGGCGCGCGGCTCCTTCGTGACGAGCGCTTCGACCACGTTGTCTTCACGGGTTCGACGGCCGTCGGCCGCGCGATTGCCGAAGTGTGCGCGTCGAAACTTCTTCCGACCACGCTTGAACTTTCCGGCTCTGACACGGCGTTCATCCTCGGTGATGCTGACGCACGTGCTGCCGCACGCGCGGTGTTCCTCGGCTTCACAGGAAACGCTGGACAAACGTGCATGGCGCCTCGTCGCACGCTCGTCGAGCGGCCAGCACTCGCAGCGTTCAGCGATGAACTCGCACGACTCGTCGCGGGCGCGAAACGCGTCCGACTCGTCGATGCGCACGCCGCGAACGCCACTCGCACGGCGGCGGCAAGCGCGATGACACTCGGTGGCCGCTCCATCGTCGGTGCGCTCGAGCCAACCGATGGTCGCGCGATGCGGCCGATCGCGGTTCTCGATTGCCCCGTCGAAACCGAACTCTTCTTCGGTCGCCACTTCGGTCCCGCGCTTGCGGTGCGCGCAGTGGATTCACTCGAGGAAGCGCTCGCGCTGCACGCGCAGATCGGCCAGTACCTCGCGACCAGCGTTTGGACGCGTGCGCCGCGTGCCCGCCGCGCTGAAATCGAGCGCGCGATCGCTTCCTGCGGATCGAGCCTTGTCCACTTCAACTCGGTACTGCTGCCTTCCGCGCATCCAGGCATAGCGCTTGGTGGTCACGCCGCAAGCGGCTGGGGCATCTCACGCGGCGCATCGGGGCTCCTTGGCCTGACACGCGAAGTCACCGTCACACGCACATCGCGCTTCCTCGCGCCGCCGGTCGAAGAGCCTCCACCAAGCGCGGTCGCGTGGCTCTCGCGCATCGTCGCGTGGCCTACGCGGCCTAGCCGCGCGGCGATTGCGATCGACGCGATCGACGCAACCGCCGCGATCGACCTGCCCGACAGGATCAACACAGAATCGCGCGCGACTGCATCTCACGAACCACCTTCCAACGAACCCACTCGTCCGCGTTCCGAAGCAAACTCGCACGCGACCGCGCAAGTGACGCCAACCTCATCTCATCGACCGGAAATCCACGCATGAAGCGCACCATCGTCGTCATCGGAGGAGGCCTCGCTGGCCTCGCTGCAGCCACCGAACTCACCACGCAGTGGAAGGACGAGATCGCGAAGGGCACTGTTGAAGTCGTGCTCGTCGAGAAGAACCGCCACCTCGGCGGCAAGATGAATGTCCTCAGCGAGAAGGGCTACCACTTTGATATGGGCCCGACGATCATCACGATGCCCGAGGTCGTGCGCGGAATCATCCGTCGCAGTGGGCGAAAGGTTGAGGATTACCTCGAACTCGTGCGGCTCGATCCGCAATGGCGCTGCTTCTACGAAGACGGCACCGTGCTCGACCTGCGCGACGATCCGAAGACGTTCGCCGCCGATCTTGATCGGCAGTTCCCCGCGATGAAGCCGGGCCAGGGCTACCTTGAGTTCCTCAATTTCGCGCGCCGTATGTACGGCCTCAGCGAAAAGGTCTTTTTCTACAAGGACCTCGGCGGCGTGCTCGACATGATGAAGAAGCCGCCGCAAGAGCCGGGCGTACTCGGTGACGCGCTTGCGATGCGCATGTATTCGACGGTTGCGCGCACGTCGCACAAGTCGGTGCGGGAACCGCATCTGGCACAACTCACCGAGCACTTCATGCAGTACATCGGGTCGAGTCCGTTCCTCGCACCGGCGATTCTCTCGCTCATCGCGAGTGCGCAGGGTGACTACGGCTGTTGGTATACGATGGGCGGTACGCGCATGGTCGCGCGCAGCCTTGAGCGGATTTTCACTGAGCAAGGTGGACGCGCGGAACGCGGCGTTGGCGCGAAGCGCATCGTCGTCGATGGCGGCCGCGTGACTGCGGTCGAACTCGAAGATGGCCGCACGATCGCCTGCGACTCCGTCGTCTCGAACTGCGATGTGCAGCGCACCTACACCGACCTCGTCGGAACACCGGCTGCGCTTGCTGAACAACGCAAAATCGCCGCGAAGTACGAGCCCGCGTGCTCGGGCGTCGTGCTCTATCTCGGCCTCAATCGCCGCTACGAACACCTCCGCCACAACTGCTTCATCTTCTCGGGGAACTCGCAGCAAGAGTTCGACGACATCTACCGGAAGGGCGATCCCGCGCGCGACCCGACGCTCTACCTCTGCGTCCCGAGCGCGACCGATCCGGCGCAGGCACCTCCAGGTGGCGAGGCGCTTTACATCCTCGTGCACACGCCGTACCGCCGCGACCGCCACGATTGGGACGCGACGGGCGAAGACTCGCTCTTCACGCGCTATCGCCGCGTGATCCTCGACAAGTTGAAGCGCTTCGGCATGGAAGACATCGAAGAGCACATTGTCGTTGAGCGTCGTCTGACACCCGCCGCGATTGATCGCATGTACAACGCGACGGGCGGCGCGATTTACGGCCTCGCCTCGCACGGCAAACTCAACGGCGGATTCAAGCCGAAGAACACGAGCTCAGTCGCGAAGGGCTTGTTCCTTGCGGGTGGCAGCGCGAATCCAGGGCCGGGTACACCGATGGTGATGATGTCGGGCGTGACCGCCGCGTGGAGCGCGTGCGAATCGCTCGGGAAGTCGCCCGATCGTAGCGCGACCGATCTCAAGCACGGTTCGACCGTCGGACGCGAGAAGCCGTTCGAAAGCCTGCTTTCCGGCGATTTCAACATGGACGCAGCAACGACGAGCGGAGCGAAGCCGTGGCGCGAAGCGCTCGCAGCGTCGCACTGATTCCGGCCGAGCCGTCGCCGCGTGTTGCCCGCGTCTTCGCGGCGATGGTCGCACGCAAAGTGCGCGGTGCGTTCCACACGGTGCGACTCGCGCAAGGCTCGCGCGAGGTGCTTGCGAGCGTCGATCGCGGCGAGCGTTCAGCGCTTGTCGTGCTCAACCACGCGTCCTGGTGGGATCCGATTCTCGCGTTGATCATCGCGCGCGAGTTCTTTCCGTCGCGCGCTCCGTACGGGCCGATGGATCGCGACGAACTCCAGCGATTCGGCATTCTGAAGAAGGTCGGCATCTTCGGGATTGATCCTGATGATGCGGCTTCGCTTGAAGCGATGCGTGCGTATCTCGTTGAACTTGCCGCGCGCGAGCCGCGATGTGCGCTCGTCCTCACGCCGCAAGGGCACTTTGCCGATGTGCGCGATGACGTCATTCCGCGACCTGGTGCGGCGGCGATGGCAGCAAGGCTCGCACCCGACCGCGCTGTTTCGATCGCGTTCGAGTACGGCTTCTGGGTCGATCAGAAGCCAGAGATCTTCGTGCGCGCCGCTTCGATCGACTGTGCTTCCGGCGGAACGCTCGCCTGGCAGCGGCGCATCACCGAAGTCATGCGTGCGAATCAATCTGCGCTTGCGACACTTGTTCGCGCGCGCGAGGCGGCCGCGTTTGAGCCAATCTCACGCGCGTTCGCGGCGAAAACGACGGGCACGAATCCGATGTACGACCTTTGGCTTCGACTGACGGGCCGTCGCGCGGCGGCGGAACTCGGTGAAGCGCGCGAGGCGCGTGTTGCGCGGGTTTCGGAAGGATCTCAAGTGTCGAACATCAGGCGCGAAAATGCGGGTGAAAGGGCACATCGATGAGCGGCGCGAATCCACTGTTCGGCCTTGAACAGATCATTTTCTCGCCGTGGCTCGGTGCAGTATCGCTCGTCGCTGCCGCGCAGTCACTGCTCGTTGGTGTCGCGAACATGAAGCGCTATCGGCCCGCGCCCGCGCTTGCTGACGTTGCGGCGTCGACGCAACCGGTGCGCGTTGCGGTCTGCATCCCAGCGCGCAATGAGCGCGAGAACATCGAGGCATGTGTACGCAGCGTGCTTGCATCGCGCGAAGTCGATGTGCGTGCGTACGTCTACGACGACGAGTCGACGGACGGTACGGGCGAAATCCTTGCGCGGCTTGCGGCCGAAGACACGCGCGTGGTTGTCGTGCCGCGTCGCGCGCTACCCGCGGGTTGGAACGGTAAGCAACATGCGTGTTTCCGCATGGCCGAGCACGGCCTTGCCTACGACCCCGCGCTTGAGTGGTTTCTCTTCACCGATGCCGATGTGCGGTTTGAACCAGACGCCGTCGCGCGTGCGCTTGGATTTGCCCAGCGCGCGAATGCAGCGCTTGTTTCGACTGTTCCGCGTGAAGTCACGGGTTCCGTCGGCGAAATGCTGCTGATTCCACTGATTCATTTCGTGTTGATGGGCTACCTCCCGTTCGGTCGGATGCGCGCAACGCTTGATCCGGCGGCGAGTGCCGCATGTGGGCAGTTCATTCTCGTATCGCGCACTGCGTATCGCGCGAGCGGCGGACACGAGGGCTTCCGCGATTCGATGCACGACGGCGTGAAGTTTCCGCGCGCGGTGCGGCGCGCGGGCCTGCGCACCGATCTCTACGACGGCACGGAAAGTGTCTCGTGTCACATGTACCGTGGTTTCTCGCAGACTTGGCGCGGTTTCGCGAAGAACGCGTTCGAGGGTCTCGGGAGTCTCGGGCTTCTCATCTTCATCACGGTGTGGCACGTGCTCGGGCACCTGCTGCCGTGGGTGGTGATCACTGCGGCCGTCGCGCAGATGTTGACGCAGTCGGATGCGAGCCGAGAAAGACCGCAAACCGCGCTGATACTTGCTCTCCTCGCGGTTGCTTCGGGACTTCTCTACCGAGTGCTGCTCGCTGCGCGGTTCCGTCAGTCATGGCTGAATGTGCCGCTGCATCCCATTTCGATCGCCATGCTGACGGCGGTCCAGTGGTGGAGCCTCTGGCTTGATCGAACGGGCCGCCGCGGCTGGAAGGGCCGCGTGGCGGGATCGACCGTTTCGAAGTAGGGCACGACGCAGGCAGTCGAGTAGGCCAGGAAGTAGGCCAGGAAGTAGGCCGGAACGGACGGGCTTCCTCCAACAAGGACTCCTTCGGTTGCGGGATTGAGACGGGCTTGCGAAAGTACCGCACATGCCCGACGACGAGCTCGGATCCGCATCCCCGTCAGGTTCACCGGGTGAGTCGCCTGACGCGCTGCGAGCTGAGAATCACGCGCTGCGAGCTGAGAGAGACGCGCTGCGAGCTGAGAGAGACGCGCTGCGGGCTGAGAGAGACGCGCTGCGAGATGAGAGAGACGCGCTGCGCACGCGCGTCGAAGAACTCGAGCGTGCCGTTCGCAGCGCTCCAACCCAAGCTGCTCACATCACGGTGACGTCTGGCTCATTCCCGCCACCCGCGCCGCCACTGGTCAAGGTCGGCTCGGCGAACGTCGCTCCGCCAATGGTCGCGCCAACCTTCGCAGGCAGTGATTCCGCGTCGCAAAGCGAAAGTGCTGAACGCTTCATCGGTCGTTGGATCGTGCCGATCATCGGCGCCTTCGCGGTCATCGGCGCGATTGGATTCCTCGTCTACTACGCGATCGACATTGGCCTTTGGGGGGCGATGCCTCCCGCACTGCGATTCAGCGTCGGCATCGCGATCGGTGTCATGCTGCTCGGGGCAGGCGAGTTCTTGCGTCGCCGCGCGCCGGGCGCATCAGTTGGACTCGACGCTGCGGGTGTTGGCGCATTTCTTGTCACGATCGCCATCGGCGTACACGCACTCCAGTTGTTCACGCTCGAAGTGGGCGCGCTGCTTGCGGGCGCGGCAGGGCTCTTTGGTGCTGCGTGGAGCGTGCGCACACGCTCTGCAACCGTCGGAGTTTCCGCGTTTTTCGGCCTTTTCATCGCGCCATTCTTGTACGAGTTGCCGCACGCCTCTCCGCTTTTGACTGGGCTTCTCTTCACACTGGCGATCGTCTCCGGTCTCGGAATGCATGCACTTGCGGATACTGCGTCGCGTGCGCGATTCGAAGTCGTGCGCTTCTTGGCACTCGCAGGTGCGTTTCTCGCGGGCATCGTCTTGACGAGTCCACTGTGGTGGCCATTTTCGAGTGGCGCCCCAAGCGTCGTGAGCATCGGATTCATTCTCCTCTGGCTCGGTTGCTTTGTCGGAAGTGCTGCGCTTCATGCCGTTCGTGGCGAGGGTCAAGTGACCAACCTGATCGTTGTGGCTTTCGCGAGTTTCGGCGCATTCGTTGTGCAAATGGGAACGTGGGGCATGACCGCGACGAGCGATCTGCGCGCATGGTTCCCGTCACTTGCGGGTGGCATGCTCGCGGTCACCGGACTCATGCTGCGTTCGTTTGTCGCGCCGAAGTCGGATCCGAACGAAGTGGACGTACTTCGCGCGGATGGTCGCGAAGAAATCGATCACACAAGCGTTGCCTGTGAGACGTTGGCGACACTTGCGCTCGCGTTGGGAACCACGATGTTTCTCGGTGGTTTGCTGCACTTCGCACCGGCGGGCGGACGCGGCGTTGCAGCGGCCCTGATCGTACTTGGCCTCACCGTCGCAGCGCAACGAACACGCGCACTTTCGCTCGACATACTGAGCGCAGTACTCACGATTCCCGTGCTGGTGCTCGGTTGGGCCTCGGCGATCAGCGCGGTGAACGCCAGTAATACTTCGATCACGCTTCCATTTGGTACACCGATCGAACTCAATCTCTCGTGGTCGATGGCAGGCGCGGCTGCGACGGCGCTCCTTCTCTTTCTGCAGGCTTCGATGCGCGTTGGGAAGGCAACCGATGTTCTTCGTGCCGTTTTTGCGGGATTGGCGTGGGCGGCGCCCGCGCTGCTCTTCGTCGATGGCGTTCCATTCGCGGGAGCATTCGCGCTTCCGGGCGCGGTCTTCGCGTTCGTCCGATCGGCGCGCCGTGCGCTCGTCATCGCCTCGCTCACGCTCTTGCTGCCAGCCGGACTCATTTGGATTGCGACCCTTTTCGGTGCCGGCGAACTCGGCAGCGCTTGGGGACGCGTTGAGTTTGAAACCTACGGACTTCTGCTTTTCGGCACGGCTGCGATCGGGAGCGGGATGCATCCCTCGCTTGGTGCAGCGCGTCGCGTGTTCGGCGCGATAGGGATGGCCGTGACCGTCCTTGGAATCGCTGCGCTTGCTGTTGATGTGGGAAGCATCAGCGGTGCGCTCGCCGCCGATCTCAATCTCATCTTCATCGCGACATTGGCGGCTTTGGCGACGGTGCTCCTGTCAGCCGGTGCGTTGATGTCGAGGAAGCGCCCGTTGTCGATGCTCGAGGGAGACGATGCGCGGGTACAAGCAATCTCGGCGGGCGCGCTCGCAGCGATCATCGCTGTCATCGTTGGAAGTGTGCAGGGCTTGGCACTTCTCTTTGATCCACGCGACGCAGCGACACCGAGTTTCTTGTCGGCACTCGCCGCGATCGTGGCAGTGGCCACGGCAGCGTGGTGTTGGCGGCGCACGAGCGCACGTCGCTCATCAGCGTCGACGCAGCGCGCCGCATGGACCGCAGGCCTTTTCGCGACGGCCGTTGTTCCACTGGGCGCGATTCTGCTTGCATCAGTCCTCCCGACCGGCACAGGGCGCGGCCTCGGTGCGTTTGTGCTTGCGGTTTGGGTTGTGGGTGTGGGCGTCGCTGAGATCGCGGTTGGGTTCCTGCGACGGATTCCCGCACTTCGGTGGGGTGGGTTGCTCGCATTCGTTTTCCTCGTCCTTCGACTCTTCCTCGTGGACCTCGCGAACGCCCCAACATTGATCCGCGTCGCGCTGCTTTTCGTGACGGGAATCGCACTTGTCGGTGTGGGCATCGTGTACGCGCGCGTTGGGCAACGTTCGAACGGGGTGCAAGACACGGTCGCTTCGGCGACCGAAGAACCCTGAACGAGACATCGTTGGATGCGATCGCGTCGTGCGATCGCGGAGTCGAGCGATGTACTTCGGTCGTCAAGACGTACACTCACTCGGTGGACTCGCAGTCGCGAAAAATATCGAGTGAGAAGAGCGCAGGGCCCAAACGGCCAGCGGGTCGTCAGGCGCACTCGGACTCCGTCGCGGAAACCTATTTCCTTGCGCGTGGTTGGACCCCGCACCCGTTCCAGCGAGACGCATGGCAGCGCGTGCGGCGGGGTGAAAGTGGCATCATTCACGTTCCGACCGGAAGCGGAAAGACCTACGCGGCGTACCTCGGATTTCTCGATGAGATCGCGTCGTTCGGTGATCCTCCGCAGGGTTTGGCGCTGCTTTACGTCACGCCGCTCCGCGCAGTCTCGCGCGACATTGAACTTGCGCTTCGTGCTCCCATTGGGGAACTGGGACTCGCGGTGAGCGTCGGATCGCGTACTGGAGATACGTCTAGTGCGGAACGCGCGCGACAACGCGAGCGACTTCCAAACGTCTTGGTGACGACGCCGGAGTCGCTCTCACTTTTGATCGCGAGTGATCGTGCACGAGAGATTCTCTATCAAGTCCGCGGTGTCATCGTCGACGAGTGGCACGAGTTACTTGCATCCAAACGTGGCGTGCAAATTGAACTCGCGCTCGCACGACTGCGAAGGTTCGCTTACGGGGTTCGAACATGGGGGCTTTCCGCGACCTTTCGCAATGTCGAATCAGCAGCGCGCATCCTGGTGGGACCTGAGAGCCCTGCAGTCATCGTTCATGCAGATATTCCGCGCGAGATTCGTGTCACTGGACTTCTGCCCGATGCAGTCGAGCGCTTTCCATGGGCTGGACATCTTGGGCTCACGATGTTGAAGTCCTTGCTCGCGTGGCTCGATCCTGCAAAGCCGACCTTGGTTTTCACGAATACACGCGCGCAAGCAGAGCGTTGGTTTGCGGCAATTTCTTGGGAGAAGCCTGAGTGGCGAGACATCCTCGCCATTCATCATGGATCGATCGAACGCGAGCAGCGCGAAGAGATTGAAGCGGGGCTCAAAGATGGGCGACTCCGCATCGTGGTCGCGACATCGAGTCTGGACCTTGGTGTTGACTTCTCGCCGGTCGAAAGAGTCGTACAGATCGGTTCTCCGAAGGGAGTTGCGCGGCTCATGCAGCGTGCTGGGCGTTCCGGGCATCGGCCAGGTGCGTCCTGCGAAGTCCTCTGCGTCCCGACCCACGCGCTCGAACTCGTAGAGATTGCGGCTGCGCGGCGCGCGATTGCGTTCCGTGAGATCGAAGAACGTCACGGATGGAATGCTCCGCTTGACTGTCTCGTACAGCATCTCGTCACATGTGGCACGGGCGGCGGATTCGACGCCAATCAACTCTTTGATGAAGTGCGCACAACCGCGAGTTTCGAGGCGCTTTCCCGTGCGTCATTCGACTGGTGTCTCGATCTTGCCCTGCGGGGTGGTCGCACCCTGACGCGTTACGAGCAATTCCACCGACTCAAGTTGGAGGAAGATGGTCTCTATCGCGTTGCTTCCAAGAAGGCTGCGTCGGTTCATCGACTCAACATCGGATCGATTTCCGTCGATGCCACGATTTCGGTCGCGCTCGTTGGAGGACGACGACTCGGCTCTATTGAGGAGAGCTTCATCGCGCGGTTGAATGAGGGCGATGCATTTCTCTTCGCCGGAGACATCGTTGAGTTTGTTCGGATGCGGGACATGACTGCGTGGGTTCGTCGTACGAAACGTGCAGACGTCACGCCGCGATGGAACGGTTCTCGACTTCCGCTTTCCACCGCGCTTTCAGCGTCGGTTCGCCAAACGCTCGATGAGGCGCGACGAGGCATCTTCGATGGGCCAGAAATGCTCCTCGCTCGACCAATTCTTGAGGAGCAAGCCCGGCTGTCTGCACTTCCCGCACCGGACGAAGTTCTCGTCGAATTCGGGAGTGCCGATGGTGGCGAGCAGATCTTCCTGTTTCCTTTCGAGGGACGGCTTGTTCATGAAGGTCTTGCGGTCCTGCTTGCGCTGCGATTTGGCCGGCTCACTCCAGGAACGCTCGCTGTGCATTTCAACGACTATGGACTCGCCCTTCATTCCGATGACCCGTACCCATTTCGCGAACATCTCACGCCTTCGCTCTTCACATCCGAGAGTCTCGCGAGCGATCTCCTTGAGGCTGTCAACCTGAGTGAACTCTCCCGACGGCAGTTTCGTGATATCGCGCGCGTGGCTGGACTCGTCTTTCAGCGCTATCCGGGTGCGGAGCGCTCGGGGCGACAGGTGCAAGCCGGAGCGGGGCTGCTCTATGACGTCTTGCGCGAGTTCGATGCAGAGAACTTGCTGCTCCGACAGAGTGAGCGGGAGGTACTCGATCGCCAGTTCGAAAGGGAGCGGCTCTCTCTTGCACTGGAGCGGCTCGCAAGGGGCCCGCTCTTGCTGCGCAAAACCGCTCGGCCAACTCCGCTCGCGCTACCACTCATCGTGGACCGCCTTGGGACAACGCTGTCGACCGAAGGCGTGCTCGCACGGCTGCGGGCGATTTTGGGTGGGGATCTCGCCACGGAATCGAGGACGGTTTCGAAACCCAGGAGTTCCCGCACTCCGCGTTGAGCTTTCGTGGAATCTGTTCGGACCTGCACGATGGCCAATTGGTGCGGCAACGCGTCGCGAACCATCATCATTTCGGCTGTGGGCGCGCGTCGTTTCGTCGTGCGCGAAATCGGGAATTGAGCGCCACGGTCGCGTAGGGACGCTACTCTCCGCGTCTTACTCATCCGTCGTGTCGCTCTACCCCGCACACTTTCTTGGGCCGGAAAGTCCGCTCGCGCGTCGCATCGCGGGCTTCGAATCGCGCCCTGAACAACTCCGCATGGCGGAGGCTGTCGAAGCGAATCTCGCGTCGAAGGGCCGTCTCCTCGTCGAAGCAGGAACAGGCGTCGGCAAGAGCTTCGGCTATCTCGTGCCGGCCATTCGCCGCATTCTCGAGCGCCGCGAACGCGTCGTCGTCTGCACGCACACGATTTCGCTGCAAGAGCAGATCTTCGACAAGGATGTACCGCTTCTCAAAGCCGTGATTCCCGACGAATTCACGACGGTGCTGTGCAAGGGACGCGGCAATTACGTCTCGCTGCGTCGCCTCAAGATCGCGAGTGAGAAGAAGTCAAAGATCTGCCACAGCGAAGAGGAGGAGCATTCGCTCGACCTCATCGAAGATTGGGCGTACGAAACCGACGACGGCTCGCGCGCGACGCTGCCGCAACTTCCCCGCACGAGTGTGTGGGAGCATGTCGAGAGCGACGCGGGCAACTGCATGGGCCGTCGTTGTCCGACGTACGACAAGTGTTTCTACCAGTCGGCGCGGAGGCGGATGGAGAACGCGGATCTCCTGATCTGTAACCACGCGCTCTTCTTCAGCGATCTCGCGCTGCGCTCGAAGGGCGCCGGCTTCCTTCCCGCGTACGACCACGTCATCTTCGACGAAGCGCATCACCTCGAGGATGTCGCGAGCGGCCACTTCGGCATTCGCGTGTCGGAATCGCGCGCGAAGCACGTGCTGCGCACGCTCTACAACGCGACGACGGGCCGCGGCACGCTTGCCGGGATCGAGGCGTCGGTCGCGGGTGGTTCGGGGCTGCCGACCGAAGAAGTCGACGCGGTCATTCGCGCAACGCTCGACGCACAGGCAGTGGCGGAGAGTTTCTTCGACGGCGTTTGGCGCGCGGGCGAATCGGGCGCGGGTGCGATCGGGCAGAGCGGTCGCGTCGCGGGCCCCGATGCATTCCCGAATCCGCTCTCGCCGGCATTGGGCGACCTCGCCACGCAGTTGAAGCTGCTGCGCGAGCGCTCGGCCGACGAGTCGCTCCAGTTTGATCTTGGAAGCGCGGCGCAGCGCGTTGCGGATCTTGCGGCCGAAATCGACCTCTTCATTGGTCAAGGCGTCGAAGGTTGTGTGTACTGGGTCGAGCGTGGACGGCAGGGCTACGGCTCGAATCGACCGCTCATCACGCTCTCCTGTGCGACGGTCGATGTGGGGCCTGTGTTGCGCGACCGGTTGTTCGCGATGCCAATCTCGATCACGATGACGAGTGCGACACTTGCCGCTTCCGGCAGCGATTTCTCGCACATCGTCGGGCGTCTCGGCGCCGACGGCGCGCAGACGCTCGCTCTCGGAAGCCCGTTCGATTACGCAAGCCAGATGCGCGTGATGATCGATCGCACGATGCCGACGCCCGACGCGCCGGAAGCGAACCGCGAACTCGTGCCGCGCATCCTGCAGCACATCGAAGAAACGGGCGGCGGCGCGTTCGTCCTCTTTACGAGTTTCCGCGCGCTGCGTGAGGTGGCCGAACGCTGTGCGCCGGTCCTGCGTTCAGCGGGATACCCAGTCTTCATACATGGCGAGGATGGCGAGCGCTCGCAACTCTTGAAGCGTTTCCGCGAGCATGATCACTCGGTCCTGTTCGGCACGGCGAGTTTCTGGGAAGGCGTCGATGTGCGCGGCCGCGCATTGCGCAACGTCATCATCACGAAGCTCCCGTTCGATGTGCCCGATCATCCGTTGATTCAAGCGCGACACGAGAAGATCGAAGCCGCGGGGGGCAACGCGTTCCGCGACGACCAATTGCCGCGCGCGGTGCTGCGCTTCAAGCAGGGCGTCGGGCGACTCATCCGCAGCGCCGAGGATTCAGGGCGCATCGTCGTGCTCGACCCGCGCATCGTGACCAAGTTCTACGGCAAGCGCTTCATGGGAGCGCTGCCCGAAGGCGTGGAGCCTGAGATGGTGTGAGCGCGACCTGAACGCGGTGTGATGCGTGTGCAAGACATTGCCTGGGCGAGGCGGGGCTCGTGTAGAGGGTGCACCACGCCGGTCTCGGTCGGTTCGTGCCTGAAATCCGCAATCTCCGGGTGAAACGTCGATCGCTGCGGGTGCGAACGGTACGCTCACTCCACTGGATGTTGTCGACGAGGAGTGCCGCTTGTTGATACCTCGCGTCAAACGGCCGTCTTCACTCGGATTCCCTCATGGCGTACTTCGATCTTGCGGCTCGCGCACGCCTGGCTCCGTCTCATTTCGCCCCGACCTTCCTCGCTTCGACCTTGCTCGCCCCGACTTTCCCCGCACTCGCCCTCGCGGCCTGCATGGCAAAAGAGTCTCAGCGCATACGCGGGACTGCTCACCGCAGACGTGGCACGCTCAGAACAAGCATCGTCGATTCGCTGTTCTCGATGAAATCTTGAATGCTTGCGCGGCGCTCGACAAGCACCCGCGCAATGTCCGCAGTCGTCGCGTTGTGCGCGTCGAGCCAGATCACCTTCGGTGGTGCGCCGAGCGTCAGGCTGAGGATTTGAAAGTCGGCGTCGAGCGTAACGAGCGTTCGCTCCTCCGACTTTGCGAGGGCCCAGACTGCGGCATCGGAGATCCCGGTGCCTCGTGCGCGGCGGACGTGCTCTACGTCGGGGAATGCGACTCGAATGCGCGTGGCGATCGACTCGGAGAGGTTCTCATCCAACAGGAGGCGGAT
>JAIYCA010000009.1 GCA_027488265.1 Planctomycetaceae bacterium | reverse complement strand
GGCTTCGGATTGCGATAGAGATTTTCGCAGGCCTTGAGATCAGCCTCGGTGCCGAGGAACGCGAACGGCGCGATGAGCGCACCCGTGCTGACGCCGGTGACGACGTCGAATTCCGGCATCGCGTCGGGCCCTTCGATCGACTTCCAACTGCGGAGAACGGCCGCTCCGAACGCGCCGTAGTCGCCGCCGCCCGAGAGGACCAGCACGTCGACCGTGTGGTCCGCCTTTGGGCCGAGCGCTGCACGCATCATCAGCGGCGCAGATTTCTCCATAAGTTCCGCGCGCAGCGCCGCGCGGCGTTCAACACCTTGTGCCGTCAGTTGGTCGGGCGGCACGATGGGCCGCTTTGTCGCGCACGCAACGGGGCCGAGCATGAGCAAGGCCAGCGCGGTCGCCACGGTGCATGCAAACGATGGTGCGCGAAGGCGGGGCGGCAGAGTCGAGCGGAGTGTCTGGAAGACGCGGGAAATCGGCGTTCGTTGCATGCGCGGAAGATATCCGCCGGAGCGCTCACGCACCGAGAAATTCTCCGCGGCAATTCAGGAACGCTGGAACTCGTAGATCGATCCAAGATCAAGGAGGCGCGTGAGTTCATCGAGCGCGTCGCGAGACTCTCGGAGTAATGCAGGATCTGCGAGGTCTTCGGCGGAAAGTTCTTCGCGATAGTGTCGCTCGACCCACGCGCGAAGTTGCGCGAGTTTCGAAGCGTCGAGGATCGCACTTTGGTTGACTCCCGCGAAACTGTCGGTCGTCAACGGCACGCGCAATCGCAAACACGCGGGTCCTCCGCCGTTGCGCATGCTTTCACGCACATCGAGGTACATCGCGTGTGCGAGTGGATTTGTGCGATCGGCGATCACGCGATCGATTGCAGCCTTGACGCGCGGATTCTCTTCGCACTCGATCGGGCAAACGAGCGCCATCGTCTTGTTCGGAAGCGTCAGCAATTGACTGTTGAAGAGATAACTCTTGACTGCTTCTTCCAACGTCACTTCATCGCGCGAAATCTCCGCAACGACGAACGCTTCTCCAACGGCGTGGCGTAAGGCGTCGAGCGTGCCGCGCCGATCTTCAAACGCGCTTTCATGGCAGAAGAGCATGTTGCCGTTTCCAACGGCGATCACGTCGTTGTGAAAGACGCCAGCGTCAATCGCATCCGCATTTTGCTGCGCAAAAACGCAGCGTTTTGAGTCGACGCCGCTGAGTGCCGCAACCTGTGCGCTTGCGGCGCGGGTTTGTCGTGCAGGAAACTTCGATGGAATACGTGCAGATTCGCGCGCGGCGCCGTAGACGAAGAAGTGAACTCCAGCGACGCCACCGCCATTGCCTGTCGAAACAGTGAAACGCGTGTGATTCGCGGCGCCTTCATCGCCGAAGTCGTTCCCAGAGTTTTCGGCCGTGCTCGAGGGAAGAGCTTCGTGGACTTCGAACCGCGCGTGATCGCGGAAAATGGCGCGAAGTGCGCGCGCAGTCGTTGGCGGCTCAATCGCGCGATGAAACATCGCACGCAGATTTGCAGTGACAAAGTGCGTGCGCCCGTCCTGCGTATCGGCGCTCGGAAGGACGGTCGCGGCGTTCGCGGTCCACATCGCACTCGCGCTGGAAACGCGCGCGAGAAGTACCGGGTCTTCTTTGGCAACTTTCGACAACACATCCGCGTCGCTTCCGGTGAAACCGTGTGCACGCAGCGTTGGAAGATGGGGGCGTTCGTGGGGCGGAAGGACACCCTGCACAAGCCCGAGCGCGGCGACCGTCTCCATCTTCGTGATGCCTTGCAGCGCGGCGCGTCGCGGAGAACTCTTCGCGCCCTGATTGCGCGCACTCGCGACGTTTCCGTAGGAGAGCCCCGCGTAACTGTGCGTCGGTCCGACGAGTCCGTCGAAGTTTGCTTCGAACCCGATGTTGGCGGAAGCCTCGCTCGACATCACCAGCGCTCCGAAGGATTCTGCGGCGCGAGTGGCCACGGTTGCGTGTGACGGCCGTTGATCGACGTTCCGGCCTGAATCGTGTTTGGAATCAGATTCGACAGAAATTCATGCGGGAAACACGATGGCGGTTCGGTCAGCGTGTCGAGGCGCTTCGTTTCTTCAGCGGTGAGATGCAGTGAACATGCCGCGAGGTTGTCGTCGAGTTGTTGCATCGTGCGTGCGCCGATGATGGTGCTCGTCACTCCCGCGCGATCCATCACCCAACGTAGTGCGACTTGCGCGATGGTCGCGCGGCGCTCGGTGTTCGAGTGTGCTTCTGCGATTTCGGTGAGTGCGTCGAGGAGGACGTACGTCGACTCCGTGAGATACTTCGAATCGCTGCGGACGCGCGTGGTTCCGTCGTCCTGCGGACGATTCGCGCGTGTGAACTTCCCAGTCAACACGCCGCCACGCAGAGGGCTCCATGGCGTGACGCCGAGGCCAAGCGCGCGCGCCATGGGCATGAGGTCATACTCAACGGTGCGTTGCAACAGCGAATACTCGATTTGCAGTGCGATCAGCGGCGTCCAACCGCGGAACATCGCTTCATACTGCGCTTGAACGCAAACCCACGCGGGGTGATCGCTGAAACCGACGTAACGCACTTTGCCCTGCTTCACGAGCATGTCGAGCGAATGCATGGTCTCGTCGATCGGCGTGTGAATGTCTTGGAAGTGGCACCACAAGAGGTCGATGTAGTCGGTCTTCAAACGGCGCAACGAGTGATCGACCGCGTTGAACATCGACTTCCGCGAACTTCCTCCGCCGTTCGGATCGCCGGGCCACATGTTGCCGCCGAACTTCGTTGCGATCACCGCGCGATCACGGTTCCCGCGGCCTGGGCCCGTCGCGAAGTACTCGCCGAGAATCACTTCGTTGTGGCCCTTCGTATAGATGTTGGCAGCGTCGAAGAAGTTGCCGCCCATCTCGAGGTAGCGCGAGATCATCGAGACGCTGACATCTTCGGGCGCGCCGAATCCCCATTCGAGGCCGAACGTCATCGTGCCGAAGCAGAGCGGCGAGACGCGAAGGCCGGATCGTCCGAGTGTGACGTAGTGGTTGAGTGCGGTGGCTTGGGCCGAGTGCATGGCTGCAGGGTAGCGGGGCAGGGACCTCTCGCGCAGCGGCGGAGATCTCGCGCTGCGGCGGAGATCTCGCGCTGCGGCGGAGATCTCGCGCTGCGGCGGCTACCTCGCGCTGCGGCGGATATGTTGCGCCGATGACTCTTGCCGCGAGCGCTGCAAACCCATCAACTTGGACCGACGCGCATCTGCACGTGTGGGATTCGGCAGTGCTCGCGCCGCCGTGGCTAGCACAGGCGCCGCAGTTTGCAGGGAAGTTCGATCTCGCGCGCTATCACGCGGAGGGCGGCACGCGCGGCGGACTTGTGTTTGTCGAGGCCGACATGGCGCGAGCGGATCGGCGACGCGAGGCGGAGCTGTTCGCGGAGTGGGGCGAGGGGAGCGGCCTTCCGTGGGCGAGTGTCGCGGGTATCGAGCCAGGACTTGGAATCAACGACGAAGCGTGCCTCGCGCAAATCGCGATGGTGGGTCGAGTTCGCGGCGTGACGGGCGCGCGTCGCGTCCTTCACGGTGCCGACATTCCGTTCTCGACGGAGCGCTTCATCGTCGATTTGCATCGACTCGGAAGTCATCGTCTCGCGTTTGATTTCTGCATTCGTTGGACGGATCTCGCGGTGCTTGAGGGCGTGCTTGAGAGAGTCGAGGGTGCGAAGTTCGTCCTTGATCATCTCGGCAATCCACCGATGCGCGCGGGTTGGGCGAGCGCCGAGTGTGTCGAG
>JAIYCA010000461.1 GCA_027488265.1 Planctomycetaceae bacterium | reverse complement strand
GCCATCACCAGAGGTGATGCCACACGAAACGCCCGCCGACGATGAGCGTCATCCTCTCGCGCTTCGCTTCGCGCCGCGCTCGCCGCAGCGGCGACCGCGACGAGTTTGAGCGCTCGCGACTGGCGGGCTGCTGAAGCTTCGCTTCAGGTGCCCGCTCTCGCTCGCTTTCTTCGGCCTCGCCGCGAGTAAATCGCGTCGGGCCGAGATGCGTGGTTTGCTCGCTCTGGCGTGCGGGGCCTGACGTGCTCGCGTGTCCACAAACTTCCTCGCACACGATCCCGCACCCCGCGTTAGATTGCGCCCGTGCCCAACGCAACGATCGTGCTCACAGAGGGAGTTGTCGGCTTGGCCGCTGCGCAAGACGTCGGCCTCGTCGTCGATCTTCTGCCCGAGCGGGCGCTCTTCATTCGAGCCGCGCGGGCGCTTGTGGTTGCGGATCTCCATGTTGGGAAAAGCGAGTCGTATCGGCGGTTCGGCGTGCCATCGACCGATGGCATCGATGAGGAATCGCTCATTCGCCTTTCGCGCGCAGCGATGCGAGCCGAAGCGAAAGTCATCGTCGTTGTCGGTGATCTCACGCATTCGGCGGAGGGCATCGGAGAAGCGGAACGCGAGCGATTCAACGAATTCCGTCAACGCTGTTCGCTTCCGATTCGCTTGGTCGAGGGAAACCACGACCGTGGCGCGCGCACGTTGCCACCGGAATGGATGATCGATCGCGTCGGCGAAACCTTCGAACTCGCGGGTATTCGCTTTTGCCACGATCCTACGGAGGTTTCGGCATCCGCGAAGTGGACGATCTGCGGGCATCTGCATCCGATGCTTTCGGTGTCGCGTGGTGTGCGAAGTGTGGAAGCGCCTGCGTTCGTGGTCGAACGCAAGAAGCGCATCGTCGTCTTGCCTGCGTTTTCGAAGTTCACGCGCGGGGTGCGCGTCGAACCGACGATAGATCGCGAGGTACACGCGATCGTTGAGAGCGCGGTGATTGGACCTCTTGGAGGTGTCTGATGTCGCTGTCGCTTGTTCGGCGCCACTCGCTAGAGCGGGTGTGGAGACGCTTTCTCAGTGATGATGTCGATGCACGCCAGTGCACCCATCAGTCGCCCTCTGTATCAGGCAAGTTCGTGAGATGAAATCCCGCGTGTGCGCTGAGTCACTGCGATGGTTTCGCTTCGCGTTTCGACTCGGTTTGGAGTACGACCATCGTCGCGTACCGCCCGCTTCGGGCGATCAGTTCGTCATGCGTGCCTGATTCGACCACACGACCGTCCTCAAGCACGAGGATGAGATCCGCCTCGCGGATCGTCGAAAGGCGGTGGGCGATGACGAAACTGGTGCGTCCACGCAGGATTTCGGCGAGCGCCGCTTGAATGTGGCGTTCGCTTTCGGTGTCGAGATTGCTCGTTGCTTCGTCGAGAATCAAGATGCGTGGATTCGCGAGTACTGCGCGCGCGAGCGCGAGTCGTTGGCGCTCGCCACCGGAGAGTTTCACGCCGCGTTCACCGATACGTGTGGCGTACTTCTCTTCGAGTTTCTCAACGAAGACATCGACGCGGGCGATCTTCGCTGCGTGCTCGACCTCTGCGTCACTGGCTTCAGGTCGCGCGTAGGCGATGTTCTCGCGAATCGTCCCGTCGAAGAGGAAAACGTCTTGCTCAACGATGCCGAGTAATCGACGGAAAGAAGCGAGTTCGATGTCGCGAAGATCGGTGCCATCGAGCGTGATTTCACCCGACGTCGGATCGTGGAAGCGCGCGACGAGATTGGACAGTGTGGTCTTGCCGGCGCCCGAGTGACCGACGAGCGCGACCATGGTTCCCGCGGGCGCGGTGAAGGTCACGTCGTCGAGAATCGCGCGTCCTTCCGCTGCGTAGCGGAACGACACGTGATCGAAGTGAATGTCGCCACGCACTGTTTCTGGCGCGGGGCACTTGGAGGAGCGACTCGATGTGTCTGCGAATTCGTCGCGCTCTTCGAGCAAATCGAGCGATCGGTCGAGACTCGCGAGACTGGTTTGAAGATTTGTGGCGGTGTTCGCGAGCACTTCGAGTGGGCCAAGCAAGAGCGTGACGTAGGTCAAGAACATCACGAGGTCGCCAGGTGTCAGTCGGCCGGCGACGACCTGCGAGCCTCCGTACCAAAGCAGCGCTGCGGTTGCTGCTGGAATGAAGAGTTCCCACGCAATCTCAACACCGCGCGACCACCACCACACGAGAATCTCGGTGCGCGCTTGGAGGTTTGTTCCGCGCGAAAACCGCGCGACTTCCGCCGGTTCGCGGGCAAAACCGCGAACGACACGAATGCCGCTGAACGTCTCGGCTGCGTGGCCGTCGATCTCGTCGCGCAGCTTCTTGAGATCGCGGTAAATCGGGCGAATGCGCCCAATCCACGTGCGATGGCTGAACCACACCATCGGAAGAAGCACGATCGCGCCGACGAGCAGTCGCCAATCGGTGAACGCCAAGATCACGAGGCTTCCCGTGAGTTGAATCACCGCGCGAAATGGGTTGTAGAGAAGCGCGAAGAGGAGTTCGCCCGCCGCGCCTGCGTCTTCACGAACAAGCGCAGAAACGCCGCCTGCTTTGAGTTCATGAACGCGCCCAAGTGGAAGTCGAATCGCTTTCGCGAATGCGCGGCGTCGCATGGCAACTTGCAATCGCTTGGCGACGACCGTCGCGCGACTGCGTCCGACGAGGCCGATGGCAACCTTCACGAGGAGTGTGGCGAACGTCGCGCCCACGATGAGCGCGAGCAATGCGTTCTTGTCGGTCGCGTCGATCGAACTTGGAAGCAGTGCGGCAAGCGATGGCGAAAGCGGGATATCGCCGAAGACGCTGTCAATCGCGATTTTCACGCCCGCGGGTGGAACGAGCGCGAGTGCGGTTGAAATCGCGAGCGCGGTAAAGACGACAACGAGCGTCGCGCGAAACGGGCGAAGCAGGCCGAGATACGCGCGGAAAAGCGTGCCAAACGAGCGGTGGAGCGGCTTCTTCGGTTTTCCGCGGCGATCTTCGCCGCCCGTGCTCGAGCGAGTTGCGAGCTCCGCGCGATAGCGTTCAAAGCGACTTCGACTCGAACCCGCGCGCGGTGCTGCGTCGTGCTTGATCGAACTCATGCGTCGCGCGACTCCGTCACGCTCGCGTTTGCGTCGGCGCGATGCGCGCTTGTCGCGCGCGCAACGTTGCCCTGCGGAATGGAGATCTGCACGCGCGCAGAATTTGCGTCATCACCGCCTGCGTCAACAACCTTGCGATGACGGATGCGTTCATTGCCGAGTTGTCCGCACGCGGCCATAACGTTGCGGCCTTTGGTTCCGCGGCGTTTGGTGAATTGTCCGTTGGCAACCGCGCGCCCAATGAAGCGATCGACGTCGTGCTCTTCAGGTGCAGGCCACGGTGAATTGCGTCGAGGGTTGTACGGAATCACGTTGAGCGAACAACGCACGTCTTTCAGGAAAGCGCACACTTCGTCGCAGTGTTCGTCGCGATCGTTGACACCTGGAATGAGCACGTACTCGACGCAGAACGCAGCCTTCGAGTAACGCGGGAACGACAACAGCGCGTCCTTCAGTCGCGCCATTGGCCACGCGCGATTGACGGGCATGATCGAACTGCGAATCTCGTCGTTCGGCGCATTGAGTGAAAGCGCGAGATTCAGGCGATGGAACCCAGTTTCGCGGACCAGTGCGCCGATTTTCTCGATGCCTTCAGGGTTTCCAACGGTGGAAATCGAGATGTTCGAAGCGGGGACTTTTGCGCCGTCGTGATCGACGAGCACGCGGATCGCCGCGATGACTTCATCGATGTTGTCCGTGGGTTCACCCATCCCCATGAACACGATGTTCTTGATCGGGCGCTCGGCGTTGCGTTGCACGCGATGCGTGCCCGACCACCACTGATGCACGATCTGATCGGCGCGCAAGTTGCGAATGAGGCCCATCTGCGCGGTTTCGCAGAAGCGACATCCCATCGCGCATCCAACTTGACTCGAAACGCAGAGCGTCGTCGTGGTGCCCGTCGAGCGTGGCATCGGAATGAGCACGCTTTCAGTCTCGAGATTTGCGTACGACTCATCGCCGGCGCCGCCGAGTCGAAGGACGAACTTCGAGGTCTCACCTTCGACGAGGGTCGCGGTGACGGGATAGTCCGCAACCGAGCACCACGCGGGAACGATTCCGTCGCGAAAGAGCGCGCGATATGCGTCGAGTGCGTTGCCTGCGCTCTGGCCATGTGCTCGCGCGGCTGCGACGAACGCGGCTCGGGTCAAGCCGAGTGGGCGCAGGGGAGAGTCGGTCGACGCGGACATCCGCGAAGAGTAGCAGTCAGTCTGCAGAAACGCAGCGCTGCGCGGCCCATGCGCGGAGTTCGGCGACTTTTTCGGCCATCACCACCGAGATCGGAGGACTTCCATGGAACGTCTCGAGAAGATCGCGATCGGTCAGCGCGCGGCGATCGTCGGCGAAGGCGCGACGAAGCGCGCTTTCGATGCCAGCTTCGATCTCTGCTCCGCTGAAGCCGTGAGTCGCCGCCGCAAGTGCGCCGAGATCAAACTGCGCGGGATCGCGGCGACGCTTTCGGAGATGAATGGAGAGAATCATGCGTCGAACACTCTCGTTGGGAAGGTCGACGAAGAACACCTCATCGAATCGTCCTTTGCGGAGAAGTTCGGGCGGAAGCGCGGAAATATCGTTGGCCGTTGCGACGAGGAACGTGGCTGAGCGACGCTCTTGCATCCACGTCAGGAGCGTACCGAACATGCGGCGTGAGAGACCACCATCCGACGATTGCGAACTCGCGCTTGCGAATCCCTTCTCGATTTCATCGATCCAGAGCACAGCAGGTGCCATGCGATCGGCTTGTGCGAGAGAGTCGCGCAAGCGACGCTCGCTTTCACCGATGTATTTGTCGAAGAGCGCGCCTGCATCGAGTTTGAGGAGCGGAACGCGCCACGCGGTGGCGACCGCCTTCGCAGCGAGGCTCTTTCCGGCGCCTTGCACGCCGAGCAAAAGCACGCCGCGCGGAAGCGTGAGTCCGAATTCCTCCGCCTCGTCGATCGAGCCAAGATGTCGCGCATCGAGCCACTTTTTCAACGGCGCAATTCCGCCGATTTCATCCATGGAAACTGGGGCTTGCACGAACTCCAAGACGCCTTCGAGGTCGGCGCACGCGTTGCGTTTGAGGAGCAGCATGCGCTCGAGATCGCTGTCGTCGAAGCGATTGTCTTCGGTGACCGCAGCGAGTACGACGCGTTCCGCTTGGCGACGTGTGAGTCCGCGCAGGCCGCGCGCCATCGCTTCGAGCGTGGAGCGGCGCACCGATGCCTCGATCTTCCGTGAGCGTGAGACTTCGCGCACCGTCGCGCGGACGAGTTCAGAAAGATCCGCTTCGGATGGGCTCGGAACCGCGATGCGATGGGCTTCGGCCGCGAGTGCGCCGAAGGTTGCGGCGGAGAGATCGACGCGATGTTCGACCAGCACGATCGAACAGAAGTTTCGTC
>JAIYCA010000052.1 GCA_027488265.1 Planctomycetaceae bacterium | reverse complement strand
GAAGGCGGAGTGATTGCAATCGCGAGGAGAAACAGTGCGCTTGTAATCATGAGCGGATCCTTCAGTGCTCGTACTTCAGTGTTCGTGTTTCAGTGTTCGTAGAAATCAAGATCGCGATCGAATGTCTCATCGAGCTGGAACGCGGCGAGAACGCCAATGACGACGCAAATCGTGCCAAGCCACACCGTCGCCTTCAGCGGGTCTAGTCCAGGTACGTCAGCGGTTCCCTTCATCCACAACCAAATGGAAGTGATCGGCACCGCCATCGCGCGCACGAAATTCGGCGCGCTCGTTGCGGCTGTCGCACGAAGATTCGTGCCGAATTGCTCACTCGCGGTTGTGATGAAGATTGCCCAGTAGCCGGTCGCCGCGCCCACCAAACACATCATGGCGTAGAAGTACCACGCGCCCTTTGGTGCCACTTCGAAGAAGAGCACAATCGATGCGCTCAGCGCGACGAGGAATGCGATGATCGTCTTCTTCCGACTTCGAATCGTCTGCGAAATGACGCCGCTTGCGATATCGCCGAGTACGACACCAACGTACGCCCAGAAGATGACACGCGCGGGCTCGATCGGCTCTTCGAGTTTCATCGCGCGACCGAGTTCGGGCGCGAAGACAAACATCACACCACCGACGAACCAAATGGGCATGCCGCTCAAGATGACGAGTGTGAAACGCCATGCGCGGCGCGGCGGCCACAAGAGTTGCAGCGGATTTCCGCGGCGAATCGGAGGTTTCGCGTCACGGGCGCCACGTTCTCCGCCGTGTTCTACGCTGCGTGCACCGCCCGCATCCGAACGTGCTTTCTCGTAGAGCCCGCTCTCCGAAACACCAACGCGAAGCGCGAGCAGCGCGAGGCCCATCACGCCACCAAGGAGGTAGCAGTGATTCCATGCGAGATACTTCCCTGCGACTCCCGCAGCCACCGCGCCACAGAGTCCGACCACGGCGACGATCGTCGTTCCAATACCGCGCTTCGCCGTTGGCAGGATCTCCGCAACGAGCGTGATGCCCGCACCGAGTTCGCCCGCGAGGCCGAAACCCGCGACAAATCGCAGGATTTCGTATTGCCAAACGTCCGTCACGAAGGCGTTCAAGATGTTCGCAACGGAGTAGAGCAGGATCGAACCGAACAGCGTCTTCAGTCGACCGAACCGATCGCCGAGCATGCCGAAGGCCAGTCCACCAAGGAGCATCCCGAGCAGTTGCAAATCGAGCAATCGCTTGCCGATGGCGGTGATCTGGTCGGGATCGGTCACGCCGATCGCCTTCAAACTCGGCACCCTCAGGATCGAGAAGAGTACGAGATCAAAGAGATCGACGAAGTAACCGAGCGCGGCCACGAGAACGGCGAGCCGTACGCGCGTGGGAGTCTGAGCAGCCTGCGACATCTCCGCATCGTACGCGAGAGAACGAGCGCTTCGAAGCCTCAACTCACTGTGCAACAGACTGTGCGACAGACTGGGCGACCGCAACGGTAGATGCCGTTCCGCCGCTTGAATCCGAGCCCGCGCGTGGCCGGAGAAGTCGTCGCACGATGTGCAAAGTCACCGTGAGTGGCAACAGCACCAGCAACGCCCTTGCACACCACGTCAGGACCCATGCGATGCGAAACGTCCACGGCGCCGTCGCGCGCATCGCTTCATATTGCTCAGGCGCGACGTGCGTTTCTGGGAAAATCCCGATGACGATCGCAAATGCCGCGTAGGCAACGCGTTCGTAACTCGGGTAACCGAGGTCCACATGCCAGCGCTCGAGATAGCGGAGATAGCGGGAGATCTGTTCGCCCTCCACAACCCCGATCACCGCGCTCTCAAGGAAACTCCCGTAGTAGTCGGACTGATCATCAACACGCGGGGAGAATGTCAGGAGGCCAAGGGAGTACGGCGCCGCGTGCTCGAGTTGCGAGAGATCGATCGGGACGTCGCGGAATGTCGGAACACCCCCATCGAGTAGATCAACGACGCCGACGCGAGCTCCTCCGTCAATGACGTAGTGCGTGCGGATAAGCGTGTGCCCTTTCCCTTCGAGAAACCCATCCAAGGGAAGAAGGTCGATTCTTTGAAACGGGATCCCCTCGTTGATGAGAAACCAACTCAGACCACGCGACTTGTTCGCACAGTTCCCAGCACCCTCTTGAATGCACGCTTGATACAACTGGCTCGGGCGCACCAGATTGACGCGTTCAGAGCCGCGAAACGGAATGGCACGAATGAAGCCAGGAAGATCGAGCGTCGGACCCTCGGTCCAATTCGACTCTTGCGCTGGCGTCGTCACGAGCGCCATCGACTTCTGGTACGCGATCGGATGCGTCTGGAGAAAGTAGGTCACCGCAGCCACGACAGCCATGAGGCAGCCGAGGGTCAGAAGATCGGTGAACCGAAGAGCGCGATCGAACAAGGGCGAAACCAATTCGGAGAGTTGCCAGACGAGGTTGCGTCATCGACCAGATTCGTGGTTTGATTGAACGCCATCCGCCCCGTGGGGAGTTTCAGCATGCGAACACGTGCCAAAAGTGCGCATAAATCCACGCTGCTTGGGATTCCCTTCATGAAAGCGGCCTATTCGCGAAACGCCGATTCGCATCCTCAACAGATAGACGACTCCAACGCCATCAGTCGCTACACTGCGCCCCTTCTGGACAGGTGTCCGAGCGGTTGAAGGAGCAGCATTGGAAATGCTGTATACGGGTATCCCCTGTATCGGGAGTTCGAATCTCCCCCTGTCCGCTACCGCAACAATGCACCGCGGCGAACGCATCGCCGCGGTGTTTTTATGGCCTTTCGCGGAAAGCGTCGCGTCATTTCTGCCGCACTTTTCCCGCTCGACTCGGCTCAATCGCCTCGGTCCGCAAGAAAACCGCATTGCGCGAGTTGCTTGCGCGCGGTCTTGTCCCAGCCACGATTTGCCGCAGGGCTTGCGGGAGATGGATGCAGCACTGTTGCAATCGGGGGTGCTTCGCTTCCGAGTGCACGCGCCGCGCGCTCTGAGGCGAACCCGCCGACGCCGATGATCATCGCGGGCTCGAGCGTTGCGACAATTTCTTGAAGTGCCACGTCGCATGCAGCGGCGACACGCTCTTGCTCACCCCGTGGCAACTTGTCAGGCGTCAGGTTCGCGCCCGACTCCGTCATGAAGGCGAGAGGACACCAGTTCCACACAAACGCGCGACGGAAGAACGCATCATGCGTTTCGAACTCCGCGGCCATCAAACCCCAGAAGCGTCGTCCACTTACCTCGCTGCGTGTGCACGCGAAACCCTCGATTGGCCGCTTGGGATGTTCGACGCGCGGACGCTTCACGGCAGCGTCGATCTGGAGGAACTCCCGCACCGCGGCGACTTCGCCAAACGGCACGCCTGTCTGCGCCATGCCAAATGGCCCAGGATTCATGCCGAGAAAAAGCGCCTTCGGCTTCGGCCGCGCGAGCGCGAGGTACATCTCGTGCGGAGCGCGCGCGTAGTCGAGCGGGTTGTAGATCGCTGCGACGGGCGCGGCGAAATCCAGCGCATCGACCGTGCGCGAGAGTCGGCGCGATGCGCGTACGAGGAGGGCGATGGTGTCGGCGCGCGACGTCACGGGGCGGGCGTCGTCGTGGTCGTCGTCGTGGGAGCGGCAGTGGCAGCCGTGGCAGCGGTGGCACCAGCCGCAGTCTTGTGGACGCCGACGTTTGTCAGTGCGGGGCAGGCGCGACTGTCGAGGATTTCGATGCGGAGGTACTTCGCCTTCGTCTCCGGCACGCGCACGATCCGCTTGTGGCCGATGGTCGTTCCCTCAGCGAGCGTGACCCAATCGCGATGATTGTTGCTCGGCTGCGCGGGCACCGACACGCGGAACTTCTTCACGCGCTGACCAAGCCACGTCGGCTCCGCAAGCACGACACGATCAAACGGCTTTGTCGGATCGAGTTCGACCTCGATGGATGCCGAAGTCGTCGCGTCGTTCGTCGCCCAATAGGTCTTGGGATCGCCGTCGACTGCCTTGTCACTACCGAATGGCTCGGGCGCAACTTTCTCGTTCGCGCCACGCGGCACGAAGCCACGGATGTTGTCGCTCGCCGTCGAGCGACCGCGCGCAAGGTCCGTTCCTTCGCCGTACGTCGCATCGACCAGCGCGCGCAAACCGAGCACCGCAGCGACGTCGTTCTCGTGAATCAGTCCGCGGCGATCGACGGGGAAATTGAGATGGAAGTTCGCGTTGTGACCGATGCTGCGCTCCCAAAGATCGAAGAGTTTCGCAGGCGACTTCACCTTGTCGTCTTCGTGCGCGTGATAGAACCAACCTGGTCGAATCGAAACGTCGCACTCCGCGGGAATCCACGATTCACCGTCGATATCGCCTTCGTTGAGCGACTTCGTCGACGGAGGATTGTCGTTGCCGATGCCGTGGCCTTCTGCCTTCAGCATCGACCAACACGTTTCGCCCGCCCAGCCTTGCTCGTTGCCAACCCAACGAATGTCGGGGCCAACATCGCTGAACATCACAGCGTCCGGCTGCAGTTCGCGCACCACCGCGCGGAAACTCGGGAAGTCGTAGACCTGCCGCTTGCCGTTCGGGCCTTCGCCGCACGCGCCGTCAAACCACACTTCGAAAATCGGGCCGTACTGCGTGAGCACTTCGCGCAGTTGTTGGCGGAAGTACTCGTTGTACTCCTCGCCCGTGCCGTACTTCGGGTTGTTGCGATCCCACGGCGAGAGATACACGCCAAACTTGAGCCCACCTTCGCGGCACGCGTCGGAGAGTTCGCGCAAGACATCGCCCTTGCCGCCCTTCCACGGGCTCGATGCGACCGAGTGCGTCGAGAGTTTCGTCGGCCAATTGCAGAAGCCGTCGTGGTGCTTCGCGGTGATGACGACGCCCTTCATGCCCGCGTCCTTCATCACCTTCACCCATTGCCGCGCATCGAGTGCGGTTGGATTGAAGACGTCCGCGGGCTCGTCGCCGTGGCCCCACTCCATGTCGGTGAAGGTGTTCGGGCCGAAGTGGATGAAGCCGGTGTACTCAAGGTCCTTCCACACGAGTTGGCGCGGGCTCGGCAGCGGCCCGATCGGCGCGGGAGGCGGAACGATGCCCGATTGAGGGACGCCCGATGGACCAGTACTTGTCTCGAGCGCAGAACTTGAGTGCGGCATAGTGGCGAGGATTGCTGCAAGTGCGAGTGTGTGCATGGTGTGGGCGTCGTTTGACGCGCGGAAGCGTCGTGCGCAGACTACCGCGCCTTGAGAGCGAGGATGCAAACGACCTATGGAAGAGCCACGTGAAAGTACGAGAAATCCCGCCGCGCGCGTCGTTGCGAGCGGACCATTCAAGACAATCGTCTTGGGCGCGATTCTCGTTGGTGCGATTCTCGTCGGACTCGAAACCGTGCCATCGGTGCGCGATTCCTTCGGCGGCGCGCTCATCGCGATGGATCGCGTGGTGCTCGCGATCTTCCTCGTCGAAGTCGTGTTGAAGATCGCGGCTGAGGGACGACGTCCATGGCGGTACTTCGCCGATCCATGGAACATCTTCGACTTCTCAGTGACCGCGATTTGCTTGCTGCCGCTCCACGCGCAATTCGCACAAGTCTTGCGGCTCGGACGCGTCGCGCGCAGTTTGCGACTCGTGACTGCACTGCCGCGGCTTCAACTGATTGTCGGCGCACTCTTACGAAGCCTGCCGAGCTTCGGCTGGATCACGCTCTTGTTGTTCACGCTGCTCTACGCCTACAGCGTGATGGGTGTCTTCCTCTTTGGCGAGAATGATCCTGCGCGCTTCGGTTCGCTTTGGTCGAGCATGCTGACGATGTTCAGCGTGCTCACGCTGGAAGGTTGGTTCGACACCATGCGCGATCAGATGGTTGGTTTGCCGCAGGACGACGGAAGCGCGGTCGTCGCGTCACCAATCGTGGCACCGCTTTACTTCGTGAGTTTCATTCTGTCGGGCACGATGATCTTCTTGAACTTGCTCGTCGGCGTGATTGTGAACAGCATGAGCGAGATGCCTGGCGGCGAGAGCGATGCGGCGGAGCGTGGAACTTCCGCGGAGCGTGGGACTTCAGCGGAGCGTGGGACTTCAGCGGGGCGCGGGACGTCCGCGCCGACTTCCGACGCACCGCGTGCAACCACGTCACCTCTGCCGAGTTTGCACGCGCCCGGCGCGGAGCAAGCGCATGTCACATTGCTCATCGAACGGCTTGCTCGCATGGAGGCGATGTTGGAAGACTTGCAGGCGGAACTGCGTCGACGCGGCGACTCAGATCGAGCCGGATAACCGCGCAAACCGCTCGTATCGGCTCGCATCACGAAGAGTGCGGCGGCAGCCTTTCCGTGGTATTCTCCCCGCCCCACTCGGGCTATAGCG
>JAIYCA010000042.1 GCA_027488265.1 Planctomycetaceae bacterium | reverse complement strand
TATTGCGCCTCGAAGAAGTACTGCGCCCCAGCGTTTTGCGCGGGATCAAGGAATGCAGAGTCAATCTGAAGTCGACGACCAATCGTCGCCGCAGCGGACGGCATCCCAGAGTTGTAGGTGCCTGGGAACGCTCCGGTCGCGGCGTTGATCTCGTGACGCGCACCAAGCCCGCTCTGACCGCCGTTGAGTCCCGAAGAGTAGGGGTCAGAGCAGCCGATCCCCAGATAGTTTCCAGTGCTCGAGGCTTGGCACGAACCGCAAAGCGTTTGCTGCAACGCAGTGAATCCATGCTTGCCCCAACTCAGTCCGATTTGCTCGAACCGACCATTTCGGTAGCGGAACGCGTTCATAGGAATGAACGGGTGACGATTGTCAGGCTGTGCAAACCACTCCAATTGCGATGTGCCGATGTTGCAACTGGTCGTTCCGATGGCGTAGGCCATGATCGTGCGACCGTTGACGACAACCGATCCGTACTTCGACACGTTCGGAATCGCGCCGACGATGACATCGGCACCCGCCATGGCGAGACCGCCCTCATCCTTCGCGTTCGGCACGGCAGACGCCGAAAACTGACCCAAGAGAACCGCTGCGAGGCTGACAGGGAAACTTGCGAGGAGGATCTTCGTGTGCATGAGGTTGTCGAGATTTCATTCATGCATCGGAAGGGTTTCCGATGCGTTGTGGCTCTGTGGTTGGGCTGTGAGCAAGCGGTTCTCAAGCTGCAGCGTTTACGTGACTTTCAGTTTGTCCAAGCTGCAAGGAGGAGAGAGAGGTCAGCGGCGTCAGCAGTCCCGTCCCCGTTGATGTCGCCGGTTCCAGAGCCGCCCCAGTTCCCGAGAAGCGCAGAGAGATCTGCAGCGTTGACCGCGCCATCACCGTTGAGGTCGCCAGGGACGCTTCCGCCCGTCGGGCCCTTCACGGTCACAGCCATGGCGTTCGGTGCGCCGGCGGCACCAGGCTTAAAGAGGCCGAGCGTCGCTGAAACATCTTGCGGCGGGGTCGTTGCGTCGAACCAGAAGTTGTACATCGTGGCGAAGCGCAGCGCGTTCCCGTTTGGATTCGTGGCGTACGTGCCGCCAGTCCAAGTGACAGAGCCGCCGCTCGTCGAGATCGACCAATCCGTCAGGTCGTACGGATCGCCTGAGTGATAGTCGACGTCGCGGAATCCGGCGTTGGTGATCGTGGCGCCGGCGGGCACAGGAACAGAGAAGGACCGCCCAGAGCGATCAGAGTTCATGTTGAAGACTGCGTATTCGTACCGCCACGTGCCGTTGCCATTGTCCTTCGCGTAGTTGCCCACGATAAAGCGGCCGTCGCCCTCGACGTCAACATTCGCAAGCGTGACAGCGCTGTTGTAGGTTGGCCACGCCTCGATTGCGGTGCGTTGTTGCACGGTCGCGCCAGTCAGTGTGAGCGTGTAGGCGCCTGAAGACAAAGTTCCGACCGTGAGGGCGCGCCACGACGCATTGTTGTTGTCGTTGCCGCCCGCCGCGTCTTGCGCATGGATGTACTGCGCCTCCACGAGGTAGTTCGCGCCAGTATTCAGCGTCGGGTTGAGATCGTTCGCGTTTACTTGGAGTCGACGGCCGATCGTTGCGGGCGCGGTTGGCATTCCCGAGTTGTATGTGCCAGGGAAGATGCCGGTCGCGGCGTTGACTTCCTTGCGTGTGCCGAGCCCGCTTTGGCCGCCGTTCAGGCTAGCGCTATAGGGATCCGAGCAACCGATGCCGAGGTAGTTTCCAGTGCTGGATGCTTGGCATGCGCCGCAGAGTGTGCCCTGAAGTGCGGTGAACCCGTGCTTCCCCCAACTCTGCCCGATCTGCTCCAAACGCCCGTTTTTGTGGCGGTACATGTTCTGCGGAATGAACGGGTGACGATTGTCAGGTTGTGCAAACCACTCCAATTGCGATGTGCCGATGTTGCAACTGGTCGTTCCGATGGCGTAGGCCATGATGGTCTGGCCGCCAACGACGACCGAGCCGTACTTGGCGATGTCAGGGATCGCGCCGACGATGACGTCTGCGCCCACGCCGCCACCTCCGCCACCACCACCGCCCGAGCCCTCGGTAATCGTGAGCGTCCCAGGTCCGGCGTTTGAACTTCCATATCCACCTACGACGATGCGATAGGTCGTTCCTCCGACGAGTGCTGCGCTGATTTGGCTCTGCAGATCGCACGCGTCATCGTTGCATGCAATCAGTGCTGCACCGGAGGAGTCGGGGCAGGCGGTCATGATCGCAATGCGCGTATCCCACGCCGCGGCACCGCAGGTGGAGAAGGTGTAACTCGCGTCCGCGACTGGTGTGAAGGTGAAGTAATTCGCCTTGTAGATCGTGTGCGCGGAGCAATTCCCACCCGTCGGAATCGATGCCGATGCGGTTGCAGAGGTGGTGTCAAACGTGTTGTCACCGACAACGGCATCGACAGCGGTTGCGCAGCTGGTCGAGCCGCCCGCGACTCCGCCGTCACCCTTCCCGCCCGCGCGCGCCGAAACCTGTCCGAGCAGGATGGCGGCGCCGCCGAGTGCGAGCGTGGAGAGAACGGTTGAGCTGCGGAATGTGAGGGAATTGGTGGACTGCATGATGAATCTCGGGGGTCTGACTCGCCCCAGCGCGTCGAAATGTAATTCCAGAACGCGCAGACCCCGAAGACTCTGGCAGAAATTCCAGAGGGAAAGTTCCGCTGCGAATTTTCTATTTTTATGGATCCTGCCTCGGCGAGGCTGCCGTTGTCTCGTGGCGGTCGCGCGCGCTCTGAGTTTGCGGCGGCTCCCTTTGGCACGATTTACGCCAAAGCGAGCGAAAGCGAAGCGAGTCGCGAGCGTTCAGAGTTTGTCGCGGCTCCCTCTGGCACGACTTACGCCAAAGCGAGCAAGTTGCGAAGCAGGTTGCGAGCGCTTTAGGAAGCGGGAGACGGGACTCGAACCCGCGACATTCAGCTTGGGAAGCTGACGCTCTACCAACTGAGCTACACCCGCAAAGGTGAGAGACCAATATAGCCGCGGTGGTTTCGTGCTGCGAAAGAGAGCGGGACTTCCACGAGAATTCGACGCACGCTGCGGGGTGATCCCGCAGGCACAATCTCACGCATGCGACCGTACCTCGCGGCGATCACGACCCCCCGATCATGCATGTGGATCGAAGTCGGCGCGCATTCGATTGCACGCGTCGATCGATGTCGCCCGAATCGAGCTCCGACACCGCACGGTTCAGAGTGTCCGCCTCGAACGAGTCGCGCACAAGACTCGCGAGAAGCGTGGGTGCGCCTGCGATGAACGCCATCTCGGCAACCGTTACTGCGCCTTCCGCTGCCCAGAGCGAACCGAACCCGCGCAGCACCAACGTGCCAGGAATCAGCAGTGCGGCTTGGGTCAGCGGCGTTCGCGCGAGGTCCTCGTTCAAGAGATCGAGCACGAGCAACGTTCGGGGTGAACGTGCGCGGAGTTCGAGCAACTGTCGCGGCGTGAGTGGCTCCCGAATCTCCGAGCCAACACGTTGCGGCGCCTCGATGATGAGTACATCGACGTCGCGCGCGAACTCGATGAGCGCCCTCAGCGTTGCATCGTTCGCTCCGTCGAAGGAGGACGCCGGCTGCGCGCTGAGCCGCGATTCTCTCGCAAGCGGCGAAGTTTGCGTGCATGCGAGACCGACGCGGCGTCCGCAGAGGAACGTCCGCGCGATTGCACGTGCGGCGCTCTCGACCGTTGTGAACGGCACGACTTCGTCAGTTCCACTCGAGATGCGGGCGGCGAGCCGCTCGAGTAGGGGCCGTTGCGGATCGGCGGATGTCACGAGCGGCGCGGCTGTGTCGTTTGGTTGGGCAGTCAGCGGGGCTTCGATGGAGTAGGAGAACGTGATGTTGCAAGCGGTCATGGTGGAGTCCTTTCGCGAGATGCGCGTGGCGTTCGCGCTGCAGATGGCGCCAAAGTGCAGAGGGTTGACGCTCGGATCCGCCGGAAAGGCCGCGAAAAGCGACCGACGCCGGCGGTGGCCGGCGTCGGTGAATGAACAGAGTTGGGATTCAAATCGTTCAGTGCGGGTTCGACGTCGGCATGGAGACATGCATGACATGCTTTTTGGCATGCATGTTCGTCTGCTTCATCTGATGCATCTGCTGCATCTGATTCATGGTGGCGTTGTTGCGCTGAACGGTCATGGAGGCGCGGATCGTAGAAACCAGTTGTCGCTCGTCAAGTGCGAGATGTAGACATTCAGAGAAATTGATGCGAAGACCAGCTAGGTGACTCACGCAGTGCTCCAAGTTGCGCACGCATCAGCCGCGCAAAACTTCTTGCGCATGTTGCTCTGCCGGAGTGAGTTCGAGTGCCCGAGCTTGACCGGTCTTAGCCGCAGCTTCTTCAGCAGCCTTGCGATCTTCCTCGGTTTCGTAGATGCCCATTTGCTCGCCGAACGCTGCGATGATGCCGTCGCCGACTCCAAGAAGTGCCCAACCTGCGATCAAGCCTGCGCACACGGCTTCCTTCGAGTCGACCCAAAGCCGCCAACCGAACGAGCCGATCGCGTGGTGGTACTTCTTCTCGAAGAAACTGAACAGGCACGCGCCGACGAACATGGCAAGCGTCGACTCGGGAGGAAGCACGATGCCAAGGCCCATGCCGACTGCGCTGATCGGGAACTTGCCCTTCGTCGCGGTACGCGCGACTTCGAATACAAGCGCGATGAGTGCGCCAGCAAGCATTGCCCAGGCTGCGGAGACAGGAAGCACGCCCCACAACTTCGCGATGCCGTCGGCACCAGTCTGCACGAGCTGAACACCCGACTGGCCCATGCCCGCGATGACATCTGAAATCGCCGCCCACTGAATCGCGCCGGGGACCGCCCACTTCTCTGTCACGTGATCCTTGATCGGGGTTTCTGCAGCCTTGTTCGACATGAACAAGATGTAGAAGAGCGGCGTCGAAGCGATCGCGCCGGCGAAAATGCCGATGCAGTGACCAATCGCCTGCTGACGCGGCTTCGCGCCGAGCATGTAGCCAGGCTTGATGTCCATCAGGAGGTTCGACGCATTCGACGCGACTTCGGTGGTCACGCCTGCCGTCATGAGGTTCGTTGCGGGATTCGCCGGCTGCATCGCGCCGAACGTGAACTGCGTGATCTTCGAGAGCGAGCCGGTCGGCGTCGTTGAAGTGAGCGCCGTCGCGTTCGCGGCGATGAGCGTCAGCACGATGATCAGCGGGATCGAGAGCGCGCCAAGCCACGGATCAACGCCGAACCAGTACCAATTGAGCCAGATGATGACGGCCGAGACGATCGGGATTCCGATGATGCTCCACTTGATCGGCAGTTCGATGTCTTTCAGGCAATCTTCGCTCTTTGCCTTGCGATTGAAGAGGCCCGTGAACGCGCTGATGAGGAGCTTTGGCTTCGCGAAGAGGCCGACCATCGATGCGGTGACCATCATCGCGACGCCCCACCAAAGGCACCACGAGTTGGTGAGGTAGGCGCGTCCGAAGACCGCGTCTGCCATGTTGTAGGTGCCGTCCGGTTGGACGATGCTTGCGTAGTTCTTCGGCACGATTTCGCCCATTGAAATCATGATCGGAGCGACGATGAGGAAGTTCGCGACCATGCCGAGCATGACGCTCGACGCGATGCGCATGCCCATCAGGCCGCCTGCGCCAACCATCGCGAGATCGAATGCCGCCGAGACGCCGAGCTGCTTGAAGTTGATGCCGTTGATGTTTGGAAGCCACGCGTTCGGATTCGTGGTCGCACGGTGGTAAATCCACTCGTCGAGCGATTCAGGAATCTTGATGAGCGAGTCCTTCGCTTTCGAACTTCCGAGGATGAGAATCTGCAGAATCGCCATGTATCCCGCGGCGACAAAGATCTGCAGGCCCGCACCGATGAACGCTGCGGCCGCAAGCGCTTTCGCTTTGAAAACGCCGGCGTCGACACCTGCGCCGTCTGCGGGCTTCGGCTTCGCAACGGGCTCACCATTGGCCATGTTCTTCGTGCCGCCCTGCGGCGCGTCGGGATAGAGCGAGTCGAGCACGACTGCGCAAGCGCGGCCTTCAGGGAACGGTTGCTGTTCGTCGTTGATGAAGCGGCGCTTCATCGGGAACGCCACGAGCACACCGAGGATGCTCGCGATGATGTTCCACGCGAGCATCTTGTACCACTCCATGCTCGTGTTGGTCACGAACATGTAGGCCATGAGCGCCGAGATGAGTGGGCCAGTCATGTAGCCCGCGGCAGTCGCGATCGATTGCACTGCGTTGTTCTCAAGGATCGTCATGTCCTTCGAAACCTGCGCCTTGGAAAGCGCACGGAAGATCACGAACGAGAGAATCACGCTTGTTACGCCGACGCCGAGCGTCCAGCCGGTCTTCGCGCCGATGTAAAGATTCGTTGCGGAAAGCACGCCGCCGAGCAAGAAGCCCGTGATCGCAGCGCGAATCGTCAACTGCGGCATGTTTCCGCGGAAGACGTTCTCGAGCCACCAGCGATCCTTTTGCTCGCGGGTCCAGTTGCGGGTTTCTTCATCGGTGAGATGGGGAAGGGCCATGCGGCGCAATGTAGGGGAAGTGGGGCGAATGCTCCAACTGACACACTGCCGCGAACCCCGTGGAAGGCACGTCCCGTTAGGCTTTGCACATGGGCCGACGCGACAAGTCCGACGAACCAAAGTGGGGAAAGCGCACGCCGCCGAAGTCTGAACGCGCCGCTGCCGCGGCGGAACTTGAAGCAGAAGAACGGCGTAAAACCGCGGGAATTTCGCGATCTGCCGAAGCGTTGCGCACGCCGACTCTTCGAATGCTCGGTGAAAAGTCTCGGTTTCTTGCCGTCGATCTTGGGCTCGCGACAGGTATCGCGGTGTTTGGGCGCGATGGGAAACTTGAGTCGGTACGCGCGCGGCGATTTCAGTCGAAGGACGCGCTTCGTGCGGCGTCGGCCGCGATTCTTGACGAAGTCCCACACGTCCACTCGCTCATCGTGGAGGGCGGGGGAGAACTCGCGGAGGCGTGGGAACGGGCTGCCGTGCATCGCGGGATTCATTTTCGCGCGGTGCATGCAAGTGCGTGGCGATCGACATTTCTCTACGAGCGCGAGTCGCGTGACGGCGCGCTCGCGAAGGAATCCGCGGTGAAACTCGCAGCACAGGTGATCGCGTGGAGTGAAACGCGCGGAGTCACCGCTGAACTCGGGCACGATGCGGCCGAAGCGATTCTGGTTGGGCTTTACGGTGTTGTACAAGCGGGTTGGTTGCGAGAAATGCCACGTTTTCGCCGCTGAAACGCGAGTGGTATTGCACGGTTACACGCGCGCCGCGCATGCGTAGACAGCCTCGTCGGTTGCCCAAGCTGTTGCAATAAATGTCGGCGAACTCTCGAAGGCGATCTCGATTCTCCACGCGCGTATCGCGTTTTCGATCGGCGATTCGCAGGGTTCGAAACACGTTGCGACGAGCGACGTTCCAAACCATCCAACTTCGAGCGCATGCGCTTTCACACACGACTCGCGTGCGCACCAAAGCGCGATGGGGCCTTGCAGAAGTTCAGCATCTGACGTGCGAATCAGCGCGATTTCCGCGTCAGAAAGAGACATGCGCACCAGCGCGTGCGCGCGATGGGCATCGACTTCTTCGACGTCGACACCGATGGCAGCGCATGAACCGCTTGGTGCCACCATCGCGATTGCGCGTTTCCGCGAGTGTGCGATCGAGAGTGGAGGCGGTGCGTCCCATGTGGGACTCGGACGGCCACGCGCATCGCGGAGAATTGGACGGCTCGCGTGCGCACGCGCGTCGCTCTCGCCGAGTGCTGCATGCAACGCGAGTCGTCCTGCGATGAAACCTGTACGTCGCGGCGCAGACCGGATGGTCTCGGCAATCGCGCGTTCTTCAGGCGGCAGTTGTACTTCGTCTTGCGCGATGTGTCGCGGGTGGCGCGCGTCGTACTCCGCCAGCACGCAACCTGCAGGAATCGCCGGTGAAACTGGCCGAAGCACGCGCATCATGCGCGCTTCCGCGTGGAGCGGCTCTTGACAGGGGATTTCTTCGGTGATGGCTTCGAGGATTGCTTTGAGGATTGCTTCGAGGTTCGCTTTGGAGCAGGCTTCGATGCTTGCTTCGATGCTTGCTTCGGGGGCTTCGTCGGACTCGGCGATTTTGCGCGCAGCACAAGTACGACATCACCCGCGCCCTTGCGGAACGGTTTCGACGGCAGATCTTCGTCGGTCGCGTCGCGGCAATCGAGGACATCGAATCCGCCCGCAGCGTCGAGAATGTCCTTCAGCATCGCGAAGGTGAAGGTGAGGAGGTCGTACTGCTCAGCAATGACCGACGGTGTTTCTGGCACATTTGCCGTGATGGTGATTTGACGAATGCGCTCACATCGCGTGACTGGGTCCAAACCAAGCGATTCTGTGCGCAGTGCGGCAAAACCACCGCCGTCGATATCAACGGGCCCGCGCTCGAAAACCACGCCGGTTGGAATGGTGTCTTTCGCCTCGCGAATGGCGAGGCCGATGACATAGATGCCGCGCGGCGAAAGGCGTTGGCGCATCGAAGCGAAGTGCGCAACGACATCGAGCGGGTCATTGAGGTGTCCGATCGAGTTGTCGAGATTGATCGCGCAATCGAACTCGCCTCCGAGTTCATCGGGTGGTCGCCGCATGTCGCCGACAAGAACGCGTGCACCGCGCTTCGGAAGTCTCGCGGCCGCGCCGACGATCGCGCTCTCCTCAAGATCGCATCCTGCGACTTCCGCGCCTTGCCGTTGAAAGTGTTCGAGCCAAAGCCCGGGCCCGCACGCTGGATCGATGACGCGCTTCGGCGCTTGGCGCAAATGCTTGCGTACGAGCACGTCGATGGAGCTTCGGATGTCGGTCGACGGTGCGAAGAAGGCTGCGTAAATGGCGCTGCGGCGGTAGAAGGCAGACATGGTGGCGTAAGGAACGGAGCGGAGGTGAAGCGAGGTTGACGACGCAGAGGTCGACGCGCGAAAGCGTTGTTGTGCACGCGAGGAGCGGTCGCCGGCGGAGACTACCCGAATCGGCCGTGCCCACTTGCGGACTGTTTCGAGCGGTCGAGGCGCACGGGGCCGCGGGCGACCCAATTCGTTCAGCCCGCGATTGGGCGCGATTTCAGTGAACTTTTGCGATCGCTGAAACTTGGATATCCTTATCACGAATCATGCGGTGCGCGGGCGCGCGTGACGTTTGCGCTCCAACCGAGCACTTCTCACGCACGAAATCGCAGTGCGCTTCGAAACATTGGAGTGGACCGACTATGTACGGAAAGCAGACTGAGACCGCCATCGCCGCATTGAGCCGACTTGCTGAAGTGTGGGACGGTGGTCGCACGAGACTTTCTTCTGCCGAGATCGCGGATCAGCGCGGGCTTCCGCGCGCGATGGTGGCGAAGATTTTGTCGACGCTTTCGCAAGCGGGTTTGGTCCAAGGAAATCCTGGTCCCGGTGGTGGGTACGCGCTCTCGCGCGCACCCTCTGAGATTTCGCTGCGTTCACCGTACGAACTCTTCGAGCGTGAAGATCGATCGGCAAACTGCCCGTTTGGTGGTGGCGTCTGCGGTATCGGCGAGCCATGTGCCCTGCACAATCGACTCGTTCAGATGCAAGCATCGGTGAAGAAACTCCTCGACGACACGACGCTCGAGATCTTCCGCAAGGCAGTGCAAGAGGATGGCCTCGTTCCTGTTGCGAAGGGCGTGAGGCCTGAAGCACCGCGCGAAAGTTACCGCGCGCCCGCTGGTCGACGAAAGCAATCGTGACGCGCGCCTCTACGCGTACTTCCGTACTCGCGCGCTTTCACTTCACGGAAATGAGGCCTGCGGCGGTTTTCGCGATGTTGCGCGCATCGTCGGCACTCTTGCCGTGTGCGAGCACGACGCCCATTCGACGGTACCTACGCGTCGTCGGCTTTCCGAAGATGCGCACTTCGACTCCAGGAATCGCGAGTGCTTGCTCAATCCCCGCGTAACGCGGCGGTTTGGATGAGTCTCGCGT
>JAIYCA010000109.1 GCA_027488265.1 Planctomycetaceae bacterium | reverse complement strand
GTCGGATTGAGGAGAGCAGTTCCATAGTGTTGAGTACCACCGTCTGGCCGCTGGCCGCGTCGGGGAGCGACGACAGCGCGTGTCCCGTAGAGTACCGACCCACCATGCGAATCGCCGCCCTCGCTCAGTTGCTCTCGCTCAGTTGTGCGATGAGTTTTGCCCCTGCGTGCGGGGTTGCATTCGGTTTACTGTCCGGCGGTTGCGGCGGTGAGCGCGCCGGTGATCTCCTTGTGCAGGCGGGCGATGCGTATGGCGAAGCGCAGTACGGCCGCGCGGTTGATTGTGCTCGGCGCGCGTCGAAGACATCACAAGGGATCGCGCGCGATCAGGCGAACTACATCGAGGGGCTTGGCGAGTGGAAACTTGGCCGGCTCAGCGAAGGTGCCGCGCTGTTCAGCAAGGTGGCTCAGTCGACGAATCGTGACCTCGCCGCCGACGCGTTGGTGAGCCTCGGTTCCCTCGAGATCGAACGCAAGCAATTTGATGCGGCTGGCCGTGCGTACGCGCGCGCAGCGGAGTCGCTCGAAGGAACAGAACGACGTCGCGCGTTCGGCGTGGCGCTTCGTTGTTACGAGCGCGCGGGCCTCTCCGTCGAAGCCGACAAGTTGCGGACGCGCGCGGGTTTACCGCCGACCGATCGGGATATCGCGGCTGCCACTGGCGCGGCGATCGAGGGCCGAGCCGAATCGACGACCGACACAGTCGAAGAAACCGAAACGACACAGAAATCCCCCGCTGCTTCGCAGACGCCACCAAGTTCTCTCGAGGTCGCGAAGCGCAACGGTCTCACCTTGAAGGATGCGCCTTCAACGAGCCGTGGTGCGAACGGCACCGCGGCACGTCCGCCGGCATCGGCGCCGCAGTACGCGATTCAAGCGGGTGCATTCAGCGATGCCGACCGCGCGCGCGCGGTGAGTCGCGAGGTCGCGAAGCGCGCGCAGGCGGGCGGACAGGCGAGCGCCGACGCAAGCGAGAACCTCGGTTCGCCGCGCGTTGTGGAAAAAGTGAGTGCGGGAAAGACGATCTACGTTGTCCAGATCGGCCGTTTCGCGAATCGCACCGAGGCGGCGAAAGCCATGCGGCGCTTCGACAAACTTGGCTACACCGTCGAGCCATTTGCGGAGTGACCCGCGCCCACCCGAACGCTACTCGCGATTGATCATGAACTGCGACGTGCGAATGAGATACGCGCCGATTTCGTGCCGCGTGGGTTCATCAAGACGCTCGCTCGTCACGACCGTTTCGAGCGCCCGGAGCGCGTTGTCGAGCCAGGCATCACGCGCGGCCTGATCGATCGGAAACCTCATATGGCGAGCACGCAGGCGCGGGTGGCCTTTGCGAGCGGAGTACTCGCCAGGACCTCCGAAGAACTGGGTGAGAAATTCGCGCATGTCGCGGACCGCTTCACTCGTCGCGGAAAGATCCTCCGGGAAATGCCGTCGGATGCGTGCGTCGCCATCGATGTTCCGATAGAGCTCTTCCGCGAGGCGTGCGAACGGACGCTCTCCGATCCGTTGGAACAGCGAAACGGGTTTGTCGGATGCGTTCAGCGGCGGGTTCGAGGTCGGATCGGACATCTCGGAAAGGTAGAGGATTCGTGCTCGCGGCACCGAAGCAACCGACCATCGCGACTTCCCGACAGCACTGGAGTGCACATTGGATCGACAACGGTGGTGATGCGGCAGGAATGGACTGAGAATGCGCCATGAATTTCGTAGAAACGATTCGAATGCGATTCCCCTCTGCGTATATTCGCCTCATGCCGCTCTGTTTCCCCTGCTCACCGCACATGACGACCATGCTGGCCGTTGCTGCGCTCGCTTGGAGTGCGGTTGAGGCTCGAGCGGACGCGGCAGCGCAAGTTACGACCGTGCATTCCGGAGACTCGCACGCGGCCAACCAGGCGCAGCCCGGAGAATCGTCGAGTTCCGCGAAAGGCGGCGCCGCGAAAGACCGTACTCAAAAGTCGCGCGCCGGAAACAGTGAACTTACGGCGGCGCTCGCAGCGTCAGAACTCATTCGCTCGTACAGCAATGAGAAGGTCGACGCATTGATCGCAAAGCCGCTTGGTGCTTCGCCCGAACGGCAGACGGAGCGCCTTCGCGAGATCACGCTCGCCGCAATGCGCGAACTCGTGTCACGTGGCTTGAGCGACACGGCAACAGCGCAAGATCGCACTGCGGCGATCGATGTCATGCAACGGTTGCACACGCACACCGAGCTCACCGCTGCGTTGAAAGTTCTGCAAGGCGAGGCGGGTCGCGCCAATCTCATCGCCAGCGACAGCGAAGTTCGGAACGCGTTCATCAAGGCGCTTGCGAACGATGCAGAGACGGGCCATGTCGCGCTCGTCCGTTTCGCGGTTGAGGAAAGTGGTGCTGTGCGCGCGAGTGCGCTCGCCGCGATGCCCGATCGACTTTCAGAAAGTGCCGAAGCGTCGTTGGCGTCGTATCTCGCTGGCGATCGCGAACTCTTCGTCAATCGCGCAGCGAGCATCGCCTCCGCGCACGCAGGCGCTGCGCTCATTCCACCACTGATCGCCGCACAGTCGACACCTCCGCGTCAGAAGCGTGGTGATGAAGCGTGGATCGCGATCGGCAAGTCGATTTCCTACGTTGCCGATGTCGTGCCCGTCGTGGGTGATGCTTCCGGAGCGTTTCAGCCAGTTCCCGGGACGGTGTTTGAAGGCAGCGTGCTGCGCATCATGGAGTCGGTCGTCACCATTTACCGAACCGAGGTGTACTTCAGCCTCCGTCGTGTCGTCGAGCGTGCAACAGGTCAGCCCGCTCCGCCATTCGGCTGGGATGCCGTCGCGTGGAACCAGTGGTACCAGAACGATTTTCCGGCTTTGGCGGCGAAGCATGCGGAGCGCGAGGCGCGTGGCTCGATGACGGAGTCAGCGGTCACCGCGCCACCATCGATCGAGCGGTAGTTTGATTGATGGTTCGAGCGATGATTCGAGCGATCGTTGGAGCGAGGGGTTTGATCGCGCTTCATGCACTCGCTGTGCTTCGCATTCGTGCGTGATTCAACGCGTGAGTTCGAGAAATGCGATGCGGCCTTCGGCGACCAGTGTTCGCTCGCCTTCGGCATCAACGCGTTCGATCCGCACGGGAACGGTTCGGCCTAATGCGAAGTTGGTCTTCATGCCAGCAGCGATCGGAATGCGGTCGGCGATGATGGCTTCGACTTTGTCTTGGAGTTCAGGGCCAAGCGAAATGATCTCAAGTCGTCCGCCCCGCGGTTCATCGCGCGAGGGAAGTCGAGGCTCACGCACAACGAGCATGCCGTGCCGGATCAACGAACCCGACGGTCGCTTGTCGATCCAAACTCCGAGTGACGCTTCATTTGCGTAGAACACGCGCGCCACGGCGCGATCGCGGTCGTTTGCCACCGTTTGCACCGAAGGGCCTTGTTCCCAAGGCGAACCCTCACAAGACGTGAGCACTGGCACGATGGTTGCCGCAATCGCCGAGACGGCGAGGGTTTGGACGAACGAACGTCGGAAAGTGCGCGGCCCAGCAAATGACATGCGCTCGGCTTCGGCCGCCGTGTCGTGCAACTTCAATCGGTGCGATGAGTTTGCGGGAATCGTCGCGCTCGGCACGCTGGCCGTGCGGGTTACGCAACGTGCAACTTGCCCCCATCCGCCAGCGACTGCACGACCGAACCAAGCCGTTCGATCAAGTCGGGGGTTGTGTGGAGATGGCAGGAAACGCGCACGTGCCATCGCCCCTTCCAATCAATGACCGGAATCTCGATGCGATGGACGTCGTAAAGATGCGCTTGCAACGCCACTTCGGATGCAAAGCGCTTCTGCACTTGCGCGGGCACCGGAATCGCCGCCATCGAGGCGAGCATGCTTCCATCGAGCGGACTCAGCGACTCGACCGACCATTGTTCGACGAGTGTTTGCATCGCCCACACCGCAAGGTCGTGATTGTGGCGACGAACGCGCTCCCAACCAATTCGAT
>JAIYCA010000211.1 GCA_027488265.1 Planctomycetaceae bacterium | reverse complement strand
GGGATGACACGCTCTTCGACATCCCCGCTGGCGCGACCGGCGCGACGGTGACGCTTTACTACCAGACGACCACGAAGGAGTACATCGAGTTCCTTCGTGATCAGAATTACACCGATACAACTGGCCAGACTGCGTACAACCTCTGGGTCGAAACTGGCAAGAGTGCGCCCGTTGCGATGGATGCGGCGACGGTCACGTTGGCGGCAGGTAACCCTGCCGATGTGAACGGCGATGGCTCGGTCGATGCGAGCGATCTCTCGATCCTCCTCTCAAACTGGGGTGGCTCGGGTGTCGGCGATATTGATGGCAACGGCTCGGTGGATGCTGGCGACCTCTCCGCGCTCCTCAGCGCATGGGGCTCGTAAACCCGAGTAACGCACATCTCGCGTGTCGATCTTTTGGAACGACTCAACAGGCCCAGCACTCGCTGGGCCTGTTGCTTGATGTGGCAAGCGCCGCGACTCCCGTACGATGCGCGCGTGCAAACCCAGTCGGAGATCAAGGAACTTCTCACCGCACGCGGAATCTCGCCAAAGCATCGCTTCGGCCAGAATTTTCTCGTGGATCACAATCTGCTGCGGCGCCTCGTGGATGCAAGCGGCATCGGCGAGGGATCGCTCGTGCTTGAGATCGGACCCGGCACTGGCACGATGAGTGAAGAGATCCTCGCGCGCGGAGCCGAACTCATCGCAATTGAACTCGATCGCGACATGGCCGCGATCTTGCGCGAACGACTCAGCGCCCATCCGAGGTTCACACTCATCGAGGGTGATTGCTTGGATGGCAAGCGCGCGCTCAACGCTGATGCGCTCGCGCGGATCGCCGGGCGAACCTTCACACTCGTCGCGAATCTTCCCTATCAAGCGGCAAGCCCGGTGATGGCAATCTGCGCGTCGCTTCCTATCTGTCGTGGGCAGTTCGTCACGATTCAACGTGAAGTCGGTGATCGATTGCGCGCGCAGCCAGGAACCGGCGAGTACGGGCCGCTCACGATCCTCGTGCAGGCATTCTGCGAAGTCGAGCAACTTGCAGTGTTGGCCGCTGGCTGCTTCTGGCCATCGCCTGACGTGACAAGCGCCATGCTCGCACTTCGACCGCGTGCGACACCCGCGATTGCGCGTGAAGAGGCCGATGCCTTCGGCGCGTTCGTACACACACTCTTCTCGAAACGCCGCAAGCAACTCGGTGCGATCCTCGGCCGCGCGCGTACGTGGCCCGACGGCATCGAACCGACCCAGCGACCTGAAACGCTTGCGGTCGCTGATCTCGTTCGACTGTGGCGCGCGTGAATGAAGGTACGCCTCATCGCACCAATCGAAACTTCAAAATGAGTTCAGCGACGTCGAGTGATGAAATGGCTTGCTGAGTTTCTTCGCGAGGAATCTTTTGGCTGAGAAGCTCCCCGCAAGGAGCCCCAAACCACGCGCGAACGGACAACGTGAGACGTCGCTCACACGCGCGTGATGATCGCTGGTGCGGGCTACCGCGCGCAGCTCGTGCAGCGCGGTGTCGAACTGGTTGAGCGCATCGCTCGCGTCGCTCGCATCGCGTACGCCGCGCACACCGAGCTTCGCGCCGTCGGTCGCCGCGGATCCGTAGTAGTTCGGCACCATGTGACGATCTTCCATCGCAAGGTGATACACAGGACACACCGCAGACGCTTGTGGCGGGACGATCCATGACCACTCCGCGCTCGGCTCTCGACCAGCACTGCGCTCCTTCTGGAAGAACTCCATGAACTGTTCGCTTGCCGTGTGGTGATCGAGAATCGTCGCGCCAACCTTCTTGAAAGAGTAAAGCACCACTTCGTTGAGTTCCGTGAGTACACGGTCCTTCCACAGCGGGCGCGTGGTGTCGATCGCAAGCACTTCCGCCGCCGCGCGCAGTTGGTCGTAGCGCGAGACATCCGCGAAGTTCCTCGAAGCGATTTCGCTCGCCATGTAGAAGCCGTTGAACGGCGCACATGGATACTCAATTCCGCCGATCGAAAGCACCATCGAACTCACCGCAGGAACGGTGTACCAACGAAGCCCGAGCGACGCGAACGCTGGCTGCGTGGGATGCTCCATCGGTGCTTCTTGCACCACGCCCGTTGGGTACTCGAAGAGATGTCGTTGACCGTGTTCATCGCAAACTTGGAGCGGCAACACATCGAAGCGACTGCGCTGCGCGGGCGGATTCCAACCAAGTTCGATCGCCGTGCGCGTCGCCTCGATACTTGCGGGGTCACCAAGAATTGAGCCGTCTTCCGCGAGGTAGCCCGCGTATTGCACGAGTTGCCGACTCTCAATGTGCGCAGGCATGCGATCGCCGCGCACAGGCGCGAAAATCGTGATCGTCGATCGAATGCCACCGGAACCGCTGGACGTGGGTGACGCTCCCGAATCGCTTGCACTCACGCCGCGCGCGGAAAGAAGATGCTCCGCGCAACATGCGGCGATTTCTGCAGGATCCGTGACTTCACGTCGATCGACGACGACGAGCGACTTCCAAAAGAGTCGGCCGATGCAGCGCGCGTGATTGCGCCACGCAACACGCGCGCCAAACGCGAGCTCCTCAGTGGTGTGCTCGTAATGATTGAACGACTCGAGTGCTGTGCGAACTTCGCAAAGCCTCGCTTCACAGGCCGCGGAACCCAGATTGTTCTCCGCGTAGAACTGTCGAATGAAGGCTTCCGCTTCGGCGAGTTTCTCCGC
>JAIYCA010000351.1 GCA_027488265.1 Planctomycetaceae bacterium | reverse complement strand
TCGCCGCTGATCAGGTTCCTCCCGAGGCCCCGTGGGGCCTCCACGAGGGCACTTGAGCACCCCAAACTGACTTTATTGCAAAGCCTCGGGTTCTCCCGAGGCTTTGCTGCTTTGGTGGTGGATAGCGGCTGACGTGTGACTGCGGCTCGCGCCTACCAACCGTGTGCGTTTTGTTTGCACTTGATGGAAGGTCGGTTACGCGAGGAGATGCTCCCTTGCGCTCCGATATCTCCCTTGGACAATGCCCCCATGTCGACCTCTCCGAATCGGTGGGCACCAATCGAACTTCCACGGCCACAAACTGCGTGGGTTCGCTCGCTCGTTGATCGACCACTTCGCATGGTCGAGCATCTCTTTGGGCTTGATGAGATCGACCGGATGACACGAGAGGTGGAGTTCGGCGATGCGAGCGTTCCGTACATGCGTCGAGTGCTCGCCGCCACACGCACCGAGCCGCGCGCGGATCCGACGGAAGTCACGCGTGTGCCCGCAAAGGGTTCCACGCTCGTGGTCTGTAACCACCCGCTTGGAGGTGCCGACAGCATCGCTCTGCTTGCGCTCATGCTTGAGCGTCGCCCCGACACGCGCATCCTTGCGAACTCCATGCTCGCGTGTTTTCCTTTCGCGCGCGAGTCGATGATTCTCGTTGACCCTTTCGGTGGTCGCGGTGCGGCACGGCGCAACGCCGCTGCGATTCGTCAAGCGATTGAATGGTTACGTGAAGGGCACTTGCTCATCGCATTTCCCGCAGGTGAAGTCAGCGCTGTCCATTGGGGAAAGTGGAGTCCATGTGATCCGCCGTGGTCGACGATTCCCGCTCGCATGGCAATCGCCGCTGGCGCATCGATCGTTCCCGCGTGGTGCGAGGGAACGAATCGTCCGCTCTTTCACGCTGCAGGCCTCGTTCATCCGCGCTTGCGAACAGCGCTGCTTCCAAACGAATTCCTCGCGCGGCGAGGCACGCCAGTTGAGTTCCGTTTCGGTCGGCCGATGCGTGCATCCGAATCCGCGGGACTCGATGCCGAAGGCCTCACGCGGCTCATGCGTGGCCGAAGTGAACTCTTGCGGAAGTCGGAAGTCGTAGCGCGTCCTTCGAACGACGTTGCTCAAGCACCGATCGCGCCGATGGCTGCCAGTGCAGACGAGTTCGCCGCGGAATTCGCCGCGCTTCCGAAGGAAGACTTGCTCTTCAGCGAAGGTGCCTACGCCGTGTACGCGACGAAAGCGGTACGCGTGCCAAAGGTGATGCACGAGATTGGGCGTTTGCGCGAGATCGCGTTCCGCGCGGTGGGTGAAGGGTCGGGCAAACCCTGCGACACCGATCGCTTCGACGAGACATATACGCAGATCATTGTGTGGAACAAGGATGCCCGCGAAATCGTCGGCGGCTATCGCGCGGGGCCGGTTTCGGAAGTGACGCGTGACGTTGGCATCGATGGTCTTTACACGAGCACGCTCTTCGATTTCTCACCGCGCATCGTGTCGGAACTCTCCAATGCCGTCGAACTCGGTCGCTCGTTCGTGCGCGTTGAGTATCAACGGCAACCGCTGCCGCTCTCGCTCCTTTGGAAGGGGATCGGCGTCTTCATGTTCACCCGCGGATATCAGCAGATGTTCGGTCCGGTGAGTATTTCGAACGACTACACCTCGATGTCGAAGGAGCTCATCATGGAGTTCCTTGAGCGACACCGCCTCGCGAAGCCGTTTGCGCCACTGGTGCGGCCGAAGCATCCGCCGGAGCGGCGTCCCATCGAATCGTGGTCGGATACCGAACGCACGCTTGCGACGGCAGACCTGACAAACGTCGATCGACTTGTCGATGAAATCGAGCGCGGAAAACGTGCGATCCCAGTCTTGCTGCGGCAGTACCTTCGTTTGAACGCGCGGCTGCTCGCGTTCAACGTCGACGAGGACTTTGGCGACGTCGTCGACGCGCTGATGATTGTCGATCTTCTTCAGATCGACGAGCGCATTGTGCGCTATTACATCGGAGACGAAGGCCCCGCGATGCTGCGCGCGCGATTCAATACGTCCACGACCGCAAGCTGATCACGACTGCATGCTGATCGTCGGCTGTTGGAATTGTCCAAGCATCGACAACATCGAAACGCGTTGAGCGACGGCCTTCGCAACGCTGTCCAATTCTGCGCCGAGACGTGCGTCGTTCCAATTCGCCAGCGGTGTGCCGCGGTCGCTGTGGACGCGGAGCGCCGTACGAATCGCAATCGAACCGAGGAAATGCAGACCCATCGAGTGGGCCATGATTTCCGCGCCGCCCTTGCCGAAGATGTCGTGCTCGCGGCCGGTGTCGTCGACGAACGAACTCATGTTCTCAACAACGCCAAGCACAGGTACTCCAAGTTGCTCGAACATCTTCGCGGCGCGGCGCGCATCGTCTTGTGCGACTTGCTGGGGCGTACAAACGATGACCGCGCCTGAAAGTGGCAGCAATTGTGAGAGCGTCAGCGGAACGTCGCCCGTTCCTGGCGGAAGATCGACAATGAGGTAGTCGAGCTCGCCCCATTCGGTTTGGGTCGCGAGTTGCTTGAACGCGCCGTGCGCCATTGGCCCACGCCAAATGAGCGGCTTGTCGGCGTCGACGAGTTTGCCGATCGTCATTGCTTTGATGCCATGCACTTCGAAGGGAAGCAGCATGTTGCCTCGCGCTTGCGTCTGCTCGTCTTCGAGGCCGAGCATGGTTGGCGCGCTTGGACCGTAGATGTCGCCGTCGAGGAGGCCCGTCTTCGCGCCCATGCGTGCGAGTGCGACCGCCAAGTTCACGGCGACCGTCGACTTGCCGACGCCGCCCTTGCCGGCACCCACCGCGATGACTTGCCGAACGCCTGGAAGCGGATTGGCACCATCGCGGGTTCGCTCATTTGCCCGTCGCACGTCCGCGGTGAACGTCACATCGACGCCGTCGTACGGCGCGCCGACTTCCGCAGCCTTCGCCGCGATCGCTGCCTCGATATCACCGCGAATCTTGTCCTTCATCGGGCAGGCGGGGGTCGTCAATTCGATCGTGACTGCAGCGCGGCGACCGTGGACTTGCGTTTCTTTCACCATGCCAAGCGTCACGAGATCCTTGCGGATATCGGGGTCGAGGACGGTGCGGAGGGCTGCGACGAGGTGTTCGGAGGTGAGTTGCATGAGCGGTGCGGTGGGGAAAGTGGGCAATCGTAGCGAGTCTCTGGCTTCTTCCCTCGAAGAATGTGCCACCAACCGCTCGGCGGCCGAAAGAATGTCTACGCGCTTCATCAGAGGCGTGCCGCCACGGAGATACTGCTATGACCACTGCTCAACTTTCAATGCTGCGACCGCTTCCCATCCACGCAACCATGACCGCCGTCATCGCTGCGATGGCGCTGGCATCGACCTCTCGGGGAGCAAGCGCCACACACTTCTCAGCCGACGGACTACTGCGCGCCGGAGCCACGGTTGCTGTGCTTCAAAACGAAGCTGCCCCAACGCCCCCCGCGAAAGAAGCGCCCCCCTCAAATCCCGCTTCGAACCCAGACACGCCGAAAGGCAGCGACGATGTTCTGCGCGGTCCGAAGGTGCCGCCGATCGACGTCAAGAGCAATCGCCCGTTCGTGGAGGGCGCGAAGGATGGCGAGAAACTCTCGAAGCCGGTACTTGAGCAGCGCGTCTATTTTCGCGCGATCGACTTGATGGCTTTCGAGGGTGAAACGAAGGAGAAACTCGACGCGCTGCGCGTTGCCTTCGTGGATCGCGTGGCGGCCTACAACAAGGTCGCGCAAGTGAAGCGCGCAGAACTTGAAGCGGCTCGAAAGAAGGCTGATCCCTCACAACCGCCGAGCGAAGAGTTCAAGCGCGCGATGAACAAACTGGAAGCAGAGCGCCCCAAACTCGCAGAGTTGCAGAAGGAAGTGAACGCGCTTCTCGGCGAGGAGAAAGCCGCACTCCTTGACAAGAAGTTCGCTGAGGAGTTGAAGCGCGTTCGCGCGGAGCAGACCAAGCGAACCGACGAAGAGCGCAAGAAGAAGCGCGCCGAACTGGAAGAAAAGAAGAAGCAGGCGACTGATGGAAAGTCGAAGAATGGAGCGCCTTCAGATCAGAGTGGTGATGGCGAGATGAAGCCAAACGCCTGAGATCGATGCTGCTCCGAAGCAGCGAGATTGAGTGCGCTCATACGAAAAGCAAAGAAGCCCCGCATGAACGGGGCTTCTTTCTTGTATGCAACCTGTTATGTCCGCGACAAATCGACAGAGCGATTAGCCGCCGCCGAAGACGCGTACGTCGTCGTACTCGGCGACGACGTACGGGCCAGTTGGGTTCGAACCACCACTGACAAGGTCAAACTTTGGCGCGGTTTGTGTGCCAAGACCGTCGAAACGGGAGAAGAAGATGCCGTCGCGTCCTGCTGAGATGATCGCAAAGGCACCACGTGGCGCGGAGTTCGCGAGGATCTGCGCGGCGGTGCCGGTTGGTGCACCGAAACTTGGATTTCGGAGAATTTGCGCGAGGGTCGCGCTCTTGTTCGCAGCGGTTGTGAGGCGGAAGACACTGTCGCTTTGATTGCGACCAAGTTCGCCGAGTTCACCGGAGACGAGGTAGGGGTTCGCACCCTGATAGGCGAACACCGCGTCCGCGAGGCTCTCTGCAGCCAAGCCACCCGCGACCAAGACCGCACCCTGCGGGCGGAGTTGACGGTAGTAGAGAACCGGCTGTCCCCACGCATCGAGCAGATCAGGGAGCTTGAGCGGATCACTCGCGTAGGGGTCTTCGTTGCCTGAAGTTGCCAAGAATTGCCCCTTGGCAGGGAGCAAATCACTCGCCTTGGGCGAGAAGAACGACTTGTACTGCGTGCCGCGGATGCGCGGGCCTTCGCCAACCTTTGCAGCGTTCACGCGGATCTTGAAGGTGCCCGTCGTGGCGTTTCCAAACGTCAACTCCGTCCAGCTGCTGTACGGCGCTTGGTTGTAGAGCGGATCGTCTTCGGGGACTGCGCCACCGCACAGGTGGAGGAGCGCGTTTTCCGTGCTCGAAATCTGCGGGGTGTCGGTCGAGTTGAGGATCGCCTCCGGGACGATGCCTGGGTAGAAGCCGAACTGTTGATAGAACGTCTCGGCCGCCTTCGAGAATTCTTGGAGCAGGTTCTCGGTTTGCGTCTTGCGGGCGCGGTCTTGCACGCGGCTGAGCGCGGGCAACAGGATGCCGATCAAGAGCGCGATGATGCCGATGACGACGAGCATCTCGGTGAGCGAGAAGCCGCGGGGGTGACGCACAGACGCTTGCCGCGTGGAACGCAGCACGTGCGTTCGAAGCGAATGGTTCTGTCGCGGGTGGTTCCGAAGCGGGGAGATTCGAAGCATGGTGGGATCCTAACCGAAGGACTTCGCGGCTCGCAGCCGGATTTGAGGCTCGACACACGTTCGCGCGATGCGGAGTTTCGGGCGAATGGGCTAGGAGGTCACGCGCGAGCGCGGTTTTGAGTCGCAATTCGATCAATAGACACGTTGACGGATTTGGGGCGACGGGCAAGTCGCGGCGCTGTCGGGTACGGGCTTGGCGGCGCGGTCAGGAGCGCGGTCAGTACCGCGGTCATTACCGAAGTGGGCCGATCTGTCGAAGCGCCTCGAAGCCCGCGATTGCGACTGCCGTCGCGAGGTTTAGGCTTAGGATCCCGTCGCCACCG
>JAIYCA010000205.1 GCA_027488265.1 Planctomycetaceae bacterium | reverse complement strand
GTGCACGTTCATCAGATTCGAGTTCCGCGCGCTCGCGGTCCGCTTGTGCTTCTTCTTCTGCACTCTGCATCTCGCCGCCGCGTCGCATCGACGCGACTTTCGTGCGGGCACGTTCAAGTTGCTCGCCGAGCGTGACCGTCGGCGTCGCGAGATACGCCTCGAGCGCGAGCGCCATGTTGCGAAGTCGCAGAATGGCGTCGGGCAGATCGCGGTCGATCATGGTCGCGATCGGCGACATCGCACCTTTGAAGAGGCTCACATCGCGATCGAGCGTCGCCAACCAGCGACGCGTCTTCTCGAGTCGATCGCGGGCGTCCTCCGCGCGGCGCTTGGCGCGCTCCACCGCCTTCTTTTCATCGATGACCGACGGGCGTTTGCCCGTGCCCATCGTTTGCATTTCCTTGCGGTAGAGCGCACCTTTCGCGCCAGTCAATTCCTCATCGAGACGCGGAACCATGCGGCGCCAATGCAACATGCGATCGCGTTCAAGCCACACAAACGTCGACTTCACCTCGCTGTCCGCTTCCGCGACAGCAACACCAACTTCCTCACGGAACTTGATGAGCGCCCGACGGAATTCGTCGAGCGCGGCAATGTCGGTGATGTTCGCAGACATGCGTGCGCCTCGATGTTGCTCTCAATCGGTCGACACCCTCGATTACTTCGCGCTGTCGAGCTTCTTCGACTTCGACGGATAGAAGAGGAGCATCAACACGAAGCAGCCGAGCGCCATATACATCGGGACGCTAAAGAGCTTCGCGTAATCCATGCTGCCGCCCTCCGACGCGTACTTCGCCACAACGCTCGTCGCGAACAGACTGCCGACGATGATGCCGATGCCGACGATGACGAGGTTGAAAAGATTCTGCGCGGTGGCGCGGATATCTGGCGTCGTGTTTTCATCGACGACCATGAAGGCAACCGCGATGAAGCAGCCGAAGCAGAGGCCGTGCAGCGCGATGCCGATGATGACGGTTGGCAGTTCCGGCGCGAACGCGAAGAGCGCCATGCGTGCGGCGTACGCCGCGATACCCGTCAAGAGCAGTTGCTTCCGCGAGAAGACCTTCGTGAAGAACGGAAGCGCGGCGAGCACCACGATTTCCGTCATCTGACCGACGGTCATGAGGCCACCGCCGCCAACGCCGAAGATCTGGTTGATCCAGTTCGAGAACGCATCGGCGCTTTCTGAGTTCGCGGCCTTTTGCACGTTCGTCACGAAGTCGCTCGTGAAGACGAAATAGAACTGGTGGATCATGCTGATCGGCACGGCGATCGCGAACAGCACAATGAGCGGACGGCGGAAAATCTCTTGCACACCCTCGAGCCGCGCCGTCTTTGCCGTGGCGGATTTTGTTGGCGGCGTGTTTGGAAGCGTCAGGCAGTAGAGCGCCATGACAACGCCAAGGCCGGCAGCGATCAGGAAGCCCACGCCGCGACCTTCGTTGAGCGTTGCGTCCGAATCGTTGTAGTAGCGGAAAAGAATCTGACCGATCGTGATGCCTGCGGCGATCCAGCCGATCGTGCCCCACAAGCGAACGGTTGGGAAGTCGCGATCGCGATCTGGAAGATTCGCGAATGCGATCGAGTTCGTGAGCGCCATCGTTGGCGCGTACACCAAACCGTAGATGAAACTGATGCCAAGGAAGACTTCAAACTTCGCGGCGGACGCGAGGAAGAAGACCAAGATCGCACCAATGAAGTGGCTGACTGCGAGGAGTTTTTCGGTCGCGAAGGAGCGATCCGCGAGTTGACCTGCGATGAACGGGCCAATCAATGCGCCGACCGCGCCCGCCATCAGGCACAAGCCTGTTTGATCGAGCGAGAAACCACGGTGCCCCATCAGGAACGGGTAGAGAATCGGAAGCCAAGCGCCCCAAATCGCGTACTGAAGGAACATCATCACCGAAAGGCGACTTCGGACGTACGGTGCAGATGCGGCGACTTCCATGCGATGAGTTCTCCAAAGGATTTTGCGGCGGTCGCAGTGCGACCGAGTTTGGCACCACGTCGCGGTGCCGTTTATTCACACAACCTCGAAACGCGTTCAAGACGCGCGTCCTGAACGGACTCCCAAGACACGCCCAAGACACGCCCAAGACACACTCCCGACGGGCAATCTAGCCGAATCGCAGTCACGCGTCCGGAAACCGCCCACCTCGCGCCTCCGTCGTATACTCGCGCCCCCATGCTTCCTCGACGCAAGACCCGTCAGATCACCGTTGGCGATGACCGAGTTGGCCGCGTGCGTATCGGCGGTGACGCCCGCATCGCCGTTCAAACAATGACCGCGGGTTACACCCACGAGATCGATGCCTGCGTGCGAGAGATCGAGCGCTACGCGGCGGCGGGAGCCGACGTTGTGCGCGTCGCGGTGCCCGAGCGCAAGGACACCGAAGCGTTGAAGGAGATCCTGAAGCAGGTCTCGGTTCCGATCGTCGCCGATGTGCACTTCCACTATCAACGCGCGCTCGAAGCGGTCGAGGCCGGCGTCCACAAGATTCGCCTGAATCCTGGCAACATCAGCGATCGCGAACAAGTCAACAAGGTGATCGATGCCTGCAAGGAGCGCGGGATTCCGATTCGCATCGGCGTCAACGAAGGCTCGATCATCGAGCGAAAAGATAAGCAAAGACGCGCCGAAGAACTCGGCAAGTTCTTCGCAGGCCACAAGTCTGGCCACATGATCGCGTTGATGATCGCGAAGCTCGAAGAGTACCTCGACATCTTCGACGCACGCGACTTTCACGACGTTGCGATCAGCGCGAAGTCGATGGACGCCGCGATGGTGATCGACGTCTACACCGAGATTTCGCAGCGATTCGATTATCCGCTGCACCTCGGCGTCACCCACGCAGGCCCGCGCGACACCGGTGCCATTCGCTCGATCGCTGCGCTTTCCACGCTTGTTGCCAACGGTATCGGCGACACGCTGCGCATCTCGTACGCAAGCGATCACATCGACGAAGTGAAGGACGGACTCGAACTTCTGTATTGCCTCGGAAAGCGCGAGCGTAAGGGCGTTGAATTGATCGCGTGCCCTACTTGCGGCCGCATCCAAGTCGATCTCTTCACGCTCGTGAAAGAGGTCGAGAAGAAGTTGATGCCGGAACTCGAACTCCCGATCAAGGTCGCGGTCATGGGTTGCATCGTGAACGGCCCCGGCGAAGCGGAAGGCGCGGATGTCGCGGTTTTCGCGGGCGATCGTCGCGGCATCATTTACGTCCAAGGCCAACGCGTGGCGAACGTGCCCGAGCCCGAGATCCTCGATCGACTCCTGCAGGAATGCCGTGAATTCGAGGCAAAGGTGAAGCGTGGCGAAGCGAAGCTCGGCGAGAAAGTCGTCGAGATCGTGCCTCCTGCACCGATCGGCGAACTCGGTTCCGGCGTCGACAAAATCCGCGCAGGACTCGTTGAGAAGATCGGACTTCCCAGTGGAAGTTTGGGCGGCGGTTCGGCCGGCGGAAACGCATGATGATGCCAGCGCGCGTCGTCGGCATCTCGTGTGTCGTCATCGCACTTTTCGGCTTCGCCCTCTCGGGCACCGGCTGCGCGATGCCGCGTTGGACTCCGAATCCATCGTTCGTTGTGACAAAAAACGAGGCTGCAGCCGATCTCAAGCGGATGCAAGCGAACCCTGTTGCCGCGCAACGACCGGTGGTTTTCCTCGCAGGCATTGGCGACCTCTCGATTTCGTCGGGCGCGATCGAAAGCGCGATCGAACCGACGCTTGACGCGAAGTTCGCAGAGCTTCATTTCTTCGACGAGTTCACCTTCGACGGTGCGCGGCAGAAGGCGCTTCGCGAAGTTGCCGAACAGCTCGGAACCACCATCGAGGCGTTGCCCGAGGTCGATGTTGTCGCGTTCTCAATGGGCGGACTCGTCGCGCGCTACGCGGCGATTCCCGACGCTGCCGGACATCGCCTGCCGATCCGTCGGCTCTACACGATTTCGACACCGCACGAAGGCGCGCGACTTGCCGCGATTCCGTTTGGAGTTCCGCAAGGCGACGACATGTGCCCAACGTCCGACTTTCTCGATCGCCTCCGACGCGCCAAACGCGACTACGAGCTTGTTTGCTACACACGCCTCGATGATGTCACCGTGGGCGAGGAGTTCGCCGCGCCCGACGGGACGGATATCTGGTGGGTTCCCACGCCTTCGGGCGAGTGGTCGCACATGGCGGCATTCGAGGATCCGCGCATTTTGGGCGACATCGCGCGGCGCCTCCGGGGCGAGACGCCGTGGACACGGCTGCCAGCGGCGCCACTTCCGAACTAAGCCATGCCGATCGGTGATGGGCCGCGCGCACCCACCTGTCCGAAAGCAAGCGATCCGAGCCGAGAGCAAAGTTCTCCGCTCTGCGATGCGTCAAATCAAGCCGCTGTTCCGTATAGTGGTCAAGCCATGACTCGAACCACCCTGAACCATGCCGAATGCGCAGTCGACTGCACTCGCAAGTCTCCTCGTGGATGTCACCATCGTGGCTTCACCATCGTGGAGTTGCTCGTGGTCATTGGCATCATCGCGATCCTGGTGTCGCTGACGTCGGTCGCGCTCTCGCAAGCCGGTGGCAACGCGCGTCAAGCGCGGGCGCTTTCGAACCTGAAGCAAGTCGGAACGGCGTGGATCCAGTACGCGAATCAGAACGATGACCGCGCGATGCTCGGATACGCCGACCCCGGCGTGCAGTCGTACTTCAAGATGCGCACGAAGGATCGAGCAGGCCAAGCGGTCGCGGCAGCCGACGCAGCGTATTACCCGCATCGCTTGCTCCCCTTCCTCGGCTACGACCGCTCGTTGATGTACGACTACATCTCAGAGTATGAAGACGTCACGAGCATTCCCAACGACGTCATCGCACTCAACCCAGCATGGGGTTACAACGCGTACTACCTCGGCGGTTGGTGGGAAATGCAAGGAAGTCAGCCGACGATGCGCTATGGCGCCACTGCTGGTGTCGTGTGCCGCTCGCTTTCGCAAATTGAACGCACGACCGAGATGATCGTCTTCTGCGCAAGTTCCTACACGGAACCAGGACTCATCAAGGCACCCGATGAACTCCGTCTCGGCTCCTCGTGGGTTTGCCCACACATCCTCGGCACCGAACTCATCTGGCGCTCAACCGACGGCGGAAACTTCGGCAACGTCCAAGTCTCGAGCGCAACGGTCGGCCAGTACATCGCGTCGCTCTTCTCGTCGCCGAACCGTGCGAATGCGGCCGCGAGCCATGTCCAGCAGGTGCAAGGTGGCGGCGCTGCGATGGAAGTGGTCATCGCGCAGAGCGTGCCAACGCGACGTATCAAGAATTTCGTCCAAACCGTGCGTGCCGACATGTCGACGGCGTTGCAAGGCTTCGGCGATCTGATGGACCAGCGTAAGTTCATCAACGCGGCCAATCGTTCGTCGGATCCCTACTCCTTCGGTCACAACTGACGCCCCCCTCGTGCTGACGACGCCCCAAGCGGCGTCACTCCTTTGCGCGAGGTGAGAGCCGCGAATCCAAGGCCTCAATTCGGCCGTCGATTCGCGTGACTTCAGGGCCTGAGCCGTTGGGGTCATTTTCGAGAATCGCTTGGCGTACTGCGCGGAACTGCTCAAGTCGCTCGCGCACGCGCTTCGCGTTCCACTCATCGACCGACATCGCGGAATCCCATCGAACACCATCAGGTTCGAGGCCGAAGTCGGCCCGAAGCGTGTCTTCGAAGTCACGCATGTGTGCCGCACCGTAGAAGATCGCGACCGATGCGGGTTGCGAGCTCTGTGCGAGAAGCGTGTGGAGCGTGTCGATGACGGCGTCGTTGCGCTCGTCGATGATGATGCGCGTATCGACCGCGCCCAACGCGTCGCTCGAACGACGACCACCCTCGCCGAGTGCGCGAATCACGAGTTTCTTGAAACCAGGCGAGTTCGAGACCATCGACAGTAGGAATCGCACCGCGCCTTGCTGAAAGCCTGAATCGCTCGAGAGCATTTCGAGTGTCATGCTCCGCTCGCCGCGCTTCCAAAGACGATCGAGCAGCTCCT
>JAIYCA010000046.1 GCA_027488265.1 Planctomycetaceae bacterium | reverse complement strand
CATCTCGGCCCGCCGCGATTCACTCGCGGCGAGGCCGACGAAAGCGAGCGAGAGCGGGCACCTGAAGCGAAGCTTCAGCAGCCCGCCAGTCGCGAGCGCGAACGACTCCTCTCGGCCCGCCGCGATTCACTCGCGGCGAGGTCGGCGAAAGCGAGCGAGAGCGGGCACCTGAAGCGAAGCTTCAGCAGCCCGCCAGTCGCGAGCGAAAAACCACGTTTGCACGCAGGGCGCCAGCGGAATGGCGCCCTGTGTGCCTTTGTGTGAGATGCAACAAATCGCGCTGCAGTTACGCAGCCTTCCGCTGCGCCTTGGTCAGTCGCTCAATCGCGTGCACGATCTGTTCGGCGACCACGCGCTGATGTGCAGGATTGAAGTCGAAATCAAACGAGACACCTGCGTAGATCCGATGCGAACTATCCATGTGGGTGTGCACCACCCGCGCGGCGCAGCAGACCGGGACAGGCATCACGTCACCAAGCGTGAATCGAATCCAGAACAGCCGATGTCGCGAGAGCGCCACGGCGTCCGCTGGTTCCACGAGAATGCCAAGACCGCCGCCGCCGAGATTGACAAGTGTCGCGCCAAAGCCAGGACCGATGGTCGGAAGCAGGTCATCGCTCGGTGCCGTCGGCTTCTCGCCAGCAACTGCCGCGCGAAATGCAATTTCGCTTGCGCGCTGTGCAGGCAACACCGAACGTGGCTCAAGGAGCGGCCAAATCTCGACCTTCGGCAGATTGATCGACGCAACATCCACGCGCGTTGCACGGCGCAGGCAGCGCTCGACATGATCTGGAAGCATGAGTCGAACCGCGCGATGCGATCGCGGATACGGGGCCTTTGGTTGCCACGCGCCGATCACCTTCGTTCGGAACATCCATCGATTCTGCCCAATGGCGATCGCGCCAACGAGTTCGGTTCCAACCGGTAATTCAACCGCGCGGCCGAGTGCGAACGGCAAGTCCACGGCAACCTCCGTATCGGAGAGGTCCAGCACACGCACACGCCACACGAGATCACTCGCGCCAAGCACAGCCTCATCGTCGGTGCCATCGCGGGCAACCGCGATTTCAATCGCGCCTTCGCGCGAACGCAGTTGTTCTAGAGAGCGTCGCCACTCGGTCGTTCGTGATCTTGAAGCTGGCATGGAAAACTCCTTGCGGACAGGCGCGCGGGGCGCACCTCGGAGTGAGGCGCGGTCGAACCCGCGGACGCGAGGAAAACAACCCCCTCGTCCCCACTCTTTCAATCGGCTCGCCGAGTCGCGCGGTTTTGTCGGATCGCCGTGCGAAGCGCGAGAAGGAGTGAAAGGTGGGAATCGGCCCCTGTAGACGCGCTCGTCTGGCCGCCAACTCCGCCGTATCGGACGCTGTAGAAGCGATCCACGACGTCCAAGAAGGCACTTCCGACCGCCGAATCGCGTGTCCGCAGTTCGTCGGCGAAGAGCCGCGGGGTCAAGTGCGCGGGCTTGGTGAACCCTGCGCGCTCCAGCATGTCGAGTGCTTCAACGTAGAACGCAGCGTCGCGCACGAGTCGACGTTGCTCTGCACGCGTCGCACCGAGCACTCCAAGGCGCGTCCGCAATCGCCGACGCCGATTTCGCACCATGAGCACCGCAAGCAGTGCCGTGCAGAGGCCGAACGCAATCGTCGCAAACCAAGCGCCGCCCGCACGACCGAGCGAAAGATCCGTCGCGATCGCACGCATCTTCGCGAGCAATTGCGACAGTCGCTCACCGGCAGCATCACGCCACGATCCCTGTACGCGATTCGCAAACGTCGACTGCACCGACGCGTCGTAACTCACAACGCGCGAGTTCCAGAAGAACTCAAGGCTGCCGTAGATCCATCGGAACCGATCAACGAATGAACGATTCCGCTCCTGCAATTCGATCAAACTCTCTTCGGGCGTCGCGTCGATCGCCATCCAAGCATCGGGACCCGTGCGCACCTCGACCCATGCATGCGCGTTCGATTCACGCACGATGTAGTGCTCACTGTTCTCGTCGTACTCGATCGCGATGAAGCCCGTCACGATGCGCGCTGGAACTCCGAGCGAGCGCAGCACCGCACAAAGTCCGCTGGCGAAATACTCACAGTGACCGCGTCGATAGCGCGTCAAGAAACTCACGATCGGGTCTTCACCTTCGACACGCGGCAGCGTGGAGAGGTCGGTCGTGTATGTGAAGGTCGTACGGAAGTACGCCGCGATCGCGCGCGCCGCTTCGCGCCCCCACACCGCGCGCTCGCTTGCCGTTGCGTCTGCGGTTGGTCGCGGCGGCAGGCCGCTATTCGCTTGCACTTCCGCGAGAATCGACTCCGCAAGCGGCTTGACCTCATCGATCGGAAACGAGAGATAGGCGCCGCGGGGTTCGGTTCCCGCACTCAGCGCGCGCAGCATTTCCGTCGACGGCTGCGGCTGAACTTGCAGTTGATAGTTCCAGTAGCGCCCCATGCGATCGGTCGAGACATCACGCAACACGAGCGTCGCAGGATCGATCGAGACCGAACGTGGCTCGCTCGTTGCAATCGCGATTGGTGCGTAGATCGAGAAGATCGCGTCGGTCGCGAACGACCGCATCTCGATGTCCACCGTCGCTGCAGCGCCATGCGGGTCCGGCTCATTTCGCGCCAGTCGCGCGAATGCACCATCCTCGGGCGTGCGCACAGTTCGAATGCCCGACTCCGCACGAAGCGGCACCCAACGTTCACCGGATGCGTCATACCAACCGAGCACTGCGCCTCGCAGAAGCAAAGGTCTCAGCATGCGCCGTGCGGAGCCGTCTGGGTCAATCCAGCGAACGGTGAAGAGCTCGCGGCGACTCTCGGTGATGCGATCGCCACGACGCAATCGAATCTCGTCCGTGAATCCGCTGACGCTTCGCCCCGCCATACTCGCGCTCCCGATCTCGGCGAAACGCGGGAAGAGAATGAAGACGCCAACACCGCCTGCGAGCACCACGAGAATTGATGCGATCACCAGCCCACGAAATTGCGGTGAAGAACGACGTCCTACAGCGATTTTGAGCGGTGGCGCAAATCCTTGGCTCAATTCGCGCGAACGTCGCGCTTCGTCAGCACTTCGCGCAAGTCGCCAAAGCATCGTCGTCCAAATCGCAACGCAAACGTAGACGATCACGAGAAGACCGAATGCGAATTGCACGCTTTCGAGGCAACCCGCGATCACGAGCATCGTCGAGAGCGCGAATCGCTGGCGCTCCTCTGTTGGAGTCCGTCGCGAAAACAATTTCGCGATGAGAATCCAAACCATCGTGCGACCAAGCGCACCCATTGCATCCGCGAGTTCACCCGTCGAAACGAAACTGAATGCTTCCCACGCGATGGCGAGTACGACCAGCGTGTTTGCAGCCCAATCCGGCAACGTCCGACCGCGCGGACCTTCCGTGACATACCAACTTAGCACCGCGAGAACCACGCCGAGGAACAGCATGGTGAAGTCGAGTTCCGCGATGGAAAACGCAACGATTGCCACGATCGCGAGCAGAAAACTTGCAATGCGATGTCGGCGCAGGAGCGTCATGCACGCTCCTTCCGACGCTGCGTCAACGCGGGCGATCTTTCGTCCGCGGGAACCGCCGCTCGTCCCCGTGCGACAAGCGAATCGAGTTGCCGTGCGGTGAAATGCCATGCTTCGGATGGCGCCACCGATGTATCTGTGCGATCCGCGTGCACCACAATGGTGGTCGCGCGCTCTTCGCTCGAAGAGAGTCCATTGCCGGCGGTACGCGGCAACTCAAGATCAAGTGCCGCCAGCAGCGACATGATCTTCTCGCGATGGAAATGCCCGCGACGAAGTGCAACCGGCGGAATCGGAAAGCCCGCAACCGACAGCGCGTACTCGTAACCGAGTTGATCGCAATACGCGATGAAACTCGCAGCAAGCACGATGGCACGCTCTTCAAGTTCGCGAGCGTCTTCACCTTCCGTCACGCGAAGTGCGCTCGTTGGCCGAGAGAGATCAAGCAAAATGCGCACGCGTGGGGGCACACTTCGACTTCGTTCAATCGACGCGAGTTTGCCCGTTCCAGCGAGGCGCTTCCACGCAATCTGCCGCACACTGTCACCAGGGCGATACTCGCGCACACCGAAGAAGTCGTCGGTACCGCCGCCATGACTCGACATGCGTTGGCCACCGGCACCACCCGCCGTCACGCGCTCCAAAACACCATCGCGCAGCGGAAGAACCTCGGGGTGAATCAGCACTTCCGTTGGTTGCGTGTACACCAAAACCTTGCGCAAAAGGTCGAAGGGGAATGTCGATGTCACCTCGAAGCGTGCGAGTCGCAGTGTGCCACGTCGGGTCGGACGAAACACGGCTTCCGCGTGCACGCGATCGCCGGGACCAACATGAAGGATCCATGCTTCACCTGCAGGCTCAAGGCCGCTCATCTTCGTCGCATCCACCTCGGAGACGTGCAAGTCGTACGCCGGCAGCATGCGCGATGAGTTTCGGATCTCGTAACGCACCAAGAGTGGCTCACCAACACGACCGCGCCGTGGCTCGATGCGCAACGCGCGAAGCGGCATCATCATGAAGCCACTCACGATGCCAGAAGCGACAAGTGCCGCGAGCAAACACGCGAACACCCACACGAGCAGGTTGTTCGGCCGCGAGCCCGCAGCAATGCCGATTGCAAGAACCACACCCGCATACACCACACCCGCGCGGATGACGCGGGTTCGGCGTTTCGGAATGTCGTTTGCGACAGGCATCCGTGCATTGTGGCGCGAGTGCACGCGAAAGGCGAGCCCGCGTCTCACATTGGCGCCACATTCTGAGTCACCACACTCCGCGTGAGGACATGGTTGATCGCGACGCCCTGCATCACGACATTCCGCGTTCATGGGCGAAGCAGGAAACGACGTTCCGCACGCGTATTCACGTTGTCAAAATCGACGCAGCCTGCGGGCCAACTTCGATCGGCGATGCGGATCGCGGCGTGGTCACTCCCGTAACAACCCAATCGCTCAGCCGCGCAATCGGAGCCGTCACCAAGGAACCGACTGCTGAAGTTGTCGACACATCCGCCGCAACCGCACGAAGTCGGTCCACTTCGAACCTTCGGCCGCGCACGCTGTCTTCGCTCGCTTCAACGACTTCCAACCACACGTGCTCGACAACCTTGTCGACAACCTCGTCGACAATCTCGTCGACAATCTCGTCGGCGCGGGTCTCCGCAATCTTCGCGTAGTAATGCCGCATGGGATACTGCGATCGCGACGCGAACGCACTGAGAAACGCCGGCCACTCCAGTCGCGCGAGCCGCTCTTGGACTTCCGTTTCGCGTTCGGAGCGCAACAAACCGCTTTCACCGCGCGTAAGTTTCTGGAGCACTTCATGCGGTGGCACCCAGACAGGCCGAAACGCGCCGCGCTTTCCTGCCGCGCAAATCGCTGCTCGCGGCGCGCGTGGCATCCTTCCTCGGTCTGACGGACCACCCGGCATGTCGGGCGAAATCGTTTCGATCACTTCATCGACTGGAACGAGCGCGACCGAAAGATCTGCCCCCGCTTCAAACGGAACACCCGCTGCAGGAAGTGGCGTCGAAACAAACCGCGCGGCAATCGCATCCACCATCGCGAGCGCTGCGTGCAACTCGTCCGCCGGAATCTCCAACATTTCCATCTCAGGCCGCGCAACGCGGTGAAGCCCGACGGTTGTCAGCCAAAACGGACCATTCGCGCGATCGCGTGCGCCGATCTCTACGCGGAAGAGATGCCGTTCGTCGAGAAATTCCCCCGCGCGCTTCGCGAGAAAGAGTCGCTTGATCTCATCAACGCGATAGACAACCCCAAGATCAGGGTTGAGCATCAATCGCGTTCGCGCGCCGCCGGCGCGTGCAACAACCGCGCCAAGCCGCGCGGCATCGAGCAGCGGATCAGCCAATTCAAACAGCGCTTCGACGAGAATCGACCAACGCGCATCCGCGATTTCGCCATCCGGAACATCCGCGGCTCCAACGCGCTCACACCAAACGAGGATGGGCGACGTGCGACTAGGAATGCGGCATCGAAAGGCCCATTGCACTTCGTCCGCTTCGGTTGGAAGCGGTGCGATATCTTGCGGCGCAACGCCGAAACTCTCACCGAGCGCGTCGAACGCATCGGCCGGATCGGGGAGTTCGTCACCACAGACAAACGCGACATACCGCGACGATGGATACTCCTCCATCTCCCATGCGCTCTCGCGTGGCAAACCAATTTGAATGGGCAGATGTTCACGGGCCATGGCGGCGAGTCTACGCGAAGTGCGGATGGAGCTTTTCGCTTCTCAACGCGTTTCTGCCTCGGGAAAGTACGGCGCAAGCCGCGCCGGAAGCCGGACAGGAAAAGTCTTGAGTTCACGCAGAATCTCCGCAGCTGCAGGCTGATCGGCGAGGATCTGCTCGCATCGCAGGAGCGCGCGTTCGTCTGCATCGATGACCCGCGCGCGGAGCCACGCTACTTCCGCACTTTGAGCGGCCACTGCTTTCCAATCATCCTCCGAGCGCACACTCGAACCCGCCATCCACGTCGAGACGAATGCATGCAATTGCCTGAGCGCGTCTTCACGCGATGCGTCGGCACGCGCGAGAACTTCCGCAAGCGAACGACGCACTGCTTCGGTCTCAAGACGCTCTTCGTGTGTCAGGCGTGCCCCTGCGACGAATGCTTCCATCGCACGCAAACCGCGCTCTCGCGCGGGTGTCATCGTGGGTCGCGTCATCGCGCGCCAACGCTCATGAAACGCACGCTCCGCGGACGCACCGAGCACGCGACCGAGTTCGCTCGCAAGCTCGGTTCGAACGGAGATTGCGCGCGCGCCGCTCGGAACGGGATACCACGGCTCGCTCGGCAAACCGCCATCGCGCGGTCGATCGATGAGACGCACGAGAAATGCGCCTGTATTGCGAAGTTGCGCTGCTGCCGCTTCTTGGTGGCCGGCGCGAAGTTCATCTGCGCGCGCAAAGACAAGCGCCTCGGCGGACTCCCGAATCGTGTCATCCGCGTCCATCGTTCGCACAACTTCAAACGGACTCACGATCGCCTCAGGAGCCAATCCACCGATCGCGTACCACTCCTGCATGTCCGCAGTAGCCCCGATCAACGAGAGAAGTTCAAACTCCACGCGAGCCGTCACAATACGTGCGTCGTCGTTTGGAACTTCTGCAAGCCTTGCCGCCTCGGCAAGCAGTCGCTCGTTCGCGGCTTGATCGAGCGCGCGAAACGCGGCGGTGACCGATGCAGTCTCGCGCAGCGCATCGCGCACGCGCGACTCGGTTGAGACCTCGCTCGAATTCTCTGCGGCACCTCGTTCCAATCGACGCCCAACCTCGCGAAAGCGCTCGATCAACGAGGCGGTCGACTGCGCGAGACGCGTTGCTTCCTCCGAGCGAAATCGCTCGAGGCTCGCGGCACGCTCCACATCAAGTCGCAAACCTGCAGAAAGAGCGCGCACAACACGCGGCGAGAGCGCAGAGCCCGCGAAAGCGCGCATGCCCTGATCGCGCGTCTGTCCGATCGTTTGATCAATGTCCGACACCTCGATCGGCGCCTCAGCTTGTTGCACATTCTCACCGTTGACGAGTGCGACAACGGCATCAGCACTCTCCTCGGCGCTTCGTCGGCCCGCGGAAACTTCGATCGAGAAGAATTCCAGCGATTCGCCTGCGACTCCAGTCGCGGCGTTGAGTTCGCTGTACAGCGGACCGACCAGTTGCAGCACCGCCTGATAGGCCGCCGCACGATCTTTCATCGAGCCAGAAGCGAGCCGCGGTCGCAAGTTCTTCTCTCTGTTGAAGTACTCATCGAACGCACGCTCAACGCGCGCTCGACGCGCCTCATCCTCAGGAAATCGCTGCTCTACCACGCGCAACGCAACCGCGCGTAACGCGCGAAGCGATTGCTGGCTGCGGAGACCAATGTGAAGGAACGCCTCCACACGATCGAGGTAATCGATGCTGCGTTCGCCGTCCGAAAGCGCTTCGCTGAATGCGCGATCCTCTCGCAACAACGCGAGACGAAACTTCTCATCTGCCTCGCGACGCGTCACTTTGTTGAGCGCTTGACTGGCTGCATCCACTGCCGCGCTCGCTGCTTTGATCCGTGCGTCTGCGGCCTCGATCGCCTCTTTCGTCGCGTCAGCGGGCAAAGCCTCACGTTCAAGTTTCGCGGCGGCGACTTCACTCTCTGCGTCGGTCACTTGATCGCAGTAGTCGAGATACGCCTCAAAGCGTTCTTCTGCCGCACGACGCGCGATTGGCGCGAGTCTCGCATACGCCTCCGTGGCCGCGCGGGCTGTCGCAGCGTCAGCGCTCGGAGGCCCGGTCATCGCAAGTACTTCGAGCGGCCCAGGTGCTCGTTGACCATGTGGAACCCACACGGCGCTTTCGCGCCAGAACGCACCGCGCGCGCGCAGCAACTCGATGAAGAGGTTCGCTCGATCAGGAAGTGCCGCATCGAGCGCAGCGCACAATTGGTTCTCCGCGTCTCCGAGTGCGCGACGCACACGGAGATGCGACTCCCACATCGCACGTGCAGCGCGTCGCTCTTTCGGAAAGCCCGTCTGTTCACTCGCGACAAGCGCGCGCACGAACGGATCCCACGATGCGCGCACAATGCGACCGACTTCTTCGTCATACTCGACATAGGCGCGATCGATGTCGTTCCACCACGCACGATCGAAGTCCGGTGTCCATGCGGCCGTTTCGCGCAGATCTGCAAGTCGAAGCGGTGTTCCAACGCGATCGAGATCGCATTTGTCTGTTCCACACGCTGCAAGCAGGAGTGTCATGCACGCACACGCGAAGAGCATGACGAGACGGCACACGATCGGCGAGGAATTGCGAGCCGTCACGAAGTCAGCGTATCGAATCGGCTGCGGGAAAGAAACGGTCAAGCCACATGGAGAGGCGCGCGCCACTCGGAATTCCGCCGGGGGCACAATCCTCGCGATATGCAACGATTCCATCAGGCCGAATCAGCGAAAGCGTCGGCCGCGGCGCGTTCCATGCGAAGGCGTCGCCAGCCGCGACAACAGTTCGAACGCGCCCTTTCAAACGCGGAAGAACGATGGTCTCAAGGTCTTCGACGTGCTTGGCGCGAATGCTGTCGCGAGAGGGAATCGCGAGGACCAGTGTCCAATGGAAGCCGTCGAAGAGCGCGCACCACGGACGCAGCGCACCGAAACCGATCGAGAAGTCCGCAAGCGTTGGAACGCGCATGCCCGCGCGTATCGCATCGCTCGCAGAATTCACCACATGATCGACAAACGCTGGATCGCGTGTCAGAGCGAGAGACGTCTCGCCGAGTTCACGATCAACGAGCGCGGGCCCAGAAGACGCGTGCGAAAAGACGCGCGAAAGCGCCGCGCGGATGCCACGCGGGGCGTTCACCTTGAAGCACGTCGGGTCGTGCGCGGCGATCAGGCGATGAGCGGCGTCGCTCGATGCATTCACGTGTTCGAAATGCTCATGGCGATCGAGCGAGTACCCCTCGAGAATCGCAGCGCTCGCGCCCAATCGTAGATATGCCGCGAGCCGCCACGCAAGATTGATCCCGTCGCCGATTCCCGCATTCATGCCGTTTCCGCCCGCTGCAGAAGAAAGATGCGCAGCATCACCTGCAAGGAATATGCGTCCATGGCGATAGTCGGGAATCGTGCATTGATGCATCACAAAGAGCGACGACCACGGAATCGCGCGAACATCGGCACCAAGATGTGCATGACGACCAAAGCCAGAGTGATAGATGCGCGCCACTTCTTCCGGCGCAACATGCCCTCGCGATTGCCCAGGAAGTTCGTCTTCCTTCAACGTCGCAAAAAACAACCGCCCATGATCGAGTGGAAACTGCAGACTTACGCGATCATGCTCGAAGAGAATCTGCGACTCAGTGGCTGTCGTCCCCTCCGAAACGTTGAGTTCTCCCGCAATCCAGCGCTCGGGGTAATCTCTTCCCTCCATGGAGAGCCCGAGTGCGCGGCGCACTCCGCTGTGTGCACCATCGGCGGCGACGACGAAGGCACTCCGCACACGCCGCTCGCCACGAGCCGTCGCGAGGATGACTTCAACTCCAGCCTCGTCTTGTGACAGCGACTCAAAGCGCGTTCCACGCTCTACAACGACACCGCGCATCAACAGTTGATCATCGAGCAGCGCCTCCGTGCGCCATTGCTGCACGTTTTGCAGCGGCGGATACGGCGAATCGATCGCGTGGAAGTTGCGACGCATGATTTCGCGGCCGTCGCTCGCGAAGAATCGAACCAGATGAATCGGCGTTGCATATGCGGCGATGCGGTCCGCAACGCCGAACGGCGCGAGTAACTCCAGCGTGCGCGCATGCACTGCACTCGCGCGCGCTTCGCGATGCCGCTCAGGCGCCTCATCGACAATCGCAACACGAACGCCCTGCGCAGTCAGCGCGAGTGCGGCAGCGAGGCCCGTCGGGCCGGCACCAACCACAAGTACTTCGCAATCCAATCGCTGCATGTTGCTTGAGTCGTTCATGCCGCGTATCGCTGCTGAGTTCCCGTGGTTGCGCGTTCAATCTCACGGCATCAATCTCACGCCGCACATGTCAGAGCGCACATTTCAAATCACGATGTTCACCATGCGTCCCGGGACGACAACAACCTTCTTCACAGCGCGACCCGCGATCGCCGCGATCACATCAGCGTGTGTAAGAGCGAGTGCCTCAATCGCAGACGCCTCGGCCTTCGCAGGCACCATCAGCCGCGCTTTGATTTTCCCTTGAATCTGCACCGGCATCTCAATCTCGTCATCAACGAGCATCGCAGGGTCGTACGTCGGCCACGTGCTTCCGAAGAAACCCGCGCCGCCCGCAGGATGTAGGCCAAGCCGCGCACCCAGTTCATCCGCAAAGTGCGGTGCAAATGGCCACAAGACTCGCGCGAAGCGTGCGAGTTGATCGCGGGTCATGCCGCCGTGCGTTGGATCGGCGAGCCCCGTCGGACGCGTCGCCGCGTTCACGAGTTCGATCATGGCAGCGATCGCAGTGTTGAACGAGAGTTTCTCGATGTCATCGCCGACCTTGTGAATCGTGCGATGAAGAAGCCGCTCGATCTTCGCGTCAGGCTGAGCCGCTGCGAGAATCTCACCCGACTTCTCATCGATCGCCAAACGCCACGCGCGCTGCAAGAAGCGGAAAACACCGACGATATCGCGCGTGTTCCACGGCTTCGATGCTTCGAGTGGTCCCATGTACATCTCGTAGAGACGGAACGTGTCAGCTCCATACTCCGCGATGACATCATCTGGATTCACCACGTTTTTCAGCGACTTCGACATCTTGGCGACGATCTGCGTCACTTTCTGACCCGTCGCTGTTTCAACGAACTCGCCTTCCTTCACTTCGCTCACCTGATCGGTCGGCACGAGTGATCTATCCGCACGTTGGAATGCGTAGCTCGTGATGAGCCCTTGGTGGAAGAGTTTGCCGAAGGGCTCAGGCGTCGAGACGTGCCCAAGATCAAAGAGCATCTTGTGCCAGAATCGCGCATAGAGACAGTGAAGAACTGCGTGTTCGCTTCCGCCGACGTAGAGATCGACGCCGCCTGCGTGGCACGTCGCCGCGTCGTACGTCGTCGGCGCGGGCATCGTTGACGCAGACTTCTTACGCGACAACATCCAGTAGCGCTCGGCTTCGGGCGACACAAAACTGGAGGCATCCTTGGACGAGCAGTAGCGAAGGTAGTACCAACAACTTCCGGCCCATCCGGGCATCGTGTTTGTTTCGCGGACGACGGCAGTTTCTGGCGGAAGATCCGCCGCGTCGACGCCAGCAGCACCTGCGGTCGTGTGCGTCCAATCGCGCGCTTTCGCAAGCGGCGGCTGCGGCGTGTCACTTTCAATCGGCGAGTAATCGGCGAGTGGCGGCAACACCAGCGGAAGATGCGAAGCCGCAATCGGATAGTGATTGCCTTCGGCGTCGTAGACGATCGGGAACGGCTCGCCCCAATACCGCTGCCGTGAAAAGAGCCAGTCGCGCAAGCGATAGTTGATGCGCAATGCGCCGATGCCCTGTTTCTCAAGCCACGCAATCACGGCCTTCTTCGCATCCGCAGTTGTCATGCCATCGAGCGCGAGTTGCGCACTCGTGCTGTTGACCGCGCGACCTTCGCCAGATGTTGCAGACTCACCCGTGAACGCCACGCCATCAATGTCGACAACTTGCACGATCGCGAGTTGGAACGCCTTCGCAAACTCGAAGTCGCGCTCGTCGTGTGCGGGCACCGCCATGATCGCGCCCGTGCCGTAACCCATGAGTACGTAGTCGGCAGTCCACACGGGAATGCGCGCGCCCGTCGCTGGATTGATCGCAAAGAGGCCTGTTGCGCAGCCTGTTTTCTCTTTCGACGCCTGGCGATCGATGTCGCTGCGATTCTTCGCCCAATCGACGTACTTCGCAAGTTCTGCGTTCCCGCGCGCGATCGCCTTCGCGACGATTTGATGCTCCGGCGCGACAACCATGTAAGTTGCGCCAAAGAGCGTGTCCGGTCGCGTCGTGAAGACCGTCAGCGCATCGCGCTCGCCTTCAATCGCAAAGTGAATCTCGGCCCCTTCACTGCGTCCGATCCACTCGGTTTGCAGCGTGCGCGTCATGTCCGGCCAATCGACGAGCGCGAGATCTTCGAGCAAACGATCGGCATACGACGTTATACGAAACATCCACTGCTTGAGCGGCATGCGAAGCACGGGGAATCCGCCGCGCTCACTGCGTCCGTCGATGATCTCTTCGTTCGCAAGCACGGTGCCGAGTTTCGGACACCAATTCACCGTCTGCGTACCGAGATAGGCGAGGCGGAACGTGTCGAGATACGCTTGTTTTTCGCGCTTTGAGCACGCAGACCACTTCTTCGATGCTGCGTTCTCGACTGTGATCGTGGCGTCTTCGCGTGTGAGTCGCGCTTCGAGTTCTGCGATCGGCCGCGCTTTCTTGACCGTCGGATCAAACCACGACGAGTACGCCTGCAGCCAGATCCATTGCGTCCACTTGTAGTAATCAGGATCGATCGTCGCGAATTCACGCGACCAGTCGTACATGAATCCGAATCGTCGGAGTTGGCGACGGAAATTGTCGATCGCCTTCTTGGTCGTGACCTCTGGATGGACGCCGGTTTGAATGGCGTACTGCTCTGCTGGAAGGCCGAACGCGTCCCACCCCATCGGATGCAAGACGTTGAAGCCCTTCAACTTCTTGTAGCGACAGATGATGTCGGTCGCGGTGTAGCCCTCGGGGTGGCCGACATGCAGGCCTGCACCCGATGGGTACGGGAACATGTCGAGGCAGTAGAACTTCGGCTTTGAGGCGTCAAAGCCGGGCTCGCCAGGGTTCGCCTGATGGTGGCCGTACGAACCATCGGCATGCGCAAGCGACGCCTGCCAACGCTCCTCGACGGCGTTGGCATACGCGGCGGTGTAGCGGTGCGAGAGGTCGCCGGAATCGGCGGGCTTTGCGCTGGCAGCGTTGGTCGCGGACATAGGGCGCGGATTGTACGAAGGGCAGCGATCGCGTCGGGAGCCTTCAATACGAGCGCGGAACGAAGTGAAGCGCGAGAGGATGACGCCCGGCGACGCTGCGCGTCTCGTGTGGCATCACCTCTGGTGATGGCGACGCGCGGTTCATGCGTCGAATTCAACAGAGTTCGCCTGACGCATCGTGGGTACTTTCAAGTCAAGCCACTACCTCTTGCTTCGCAAGGGGGTAGTGCCACACGAAACGACGAGCGACGTCTGCGTCGTCTGGTCAGGCTTCGCTGCGCTCCGCCTTCGGCAACGTTCAACATTTTCCACGCCAAAGCGAGCGAAAGCGGCGGACGCGAACCGTAGGT
>JAIYCA010000036.1 GCA_027488265.1 Planctomycetaceae bacterium | reverse complement strand
TGCAACGACGACGGTGCTGGTTGCGGTGCGTTCACTTCGATCCTGACGTTCTCTGCAACGGCGGGTACTGAATACATCATCGCCATCGGCGGCTACAACGCCGCGAACGTTGGCGCGGGTACGGTCATTATCGAAGTTCCCGTGGCATGCGGTGATCCAAACGCCGGTGACTGCTGCGTTGCGAATGGTGGATCTGCTTGCAACGACGAAGCGTGCTGCAATGCAGTATGCGCCGCAGACTCCTTCTGCTGCGATACCGAGTGGGATCAACTCTGCGCAGACGCCGCGGCGTTCCTCTGCGGTGCATGCGGCGCAGGCAGCTGCAAGCTCGACGTCGGCGAAGTCGCCGAGGTCGAAGCGTGCGGCGAAGACACGAACGGTGGTTGCAACGGTGGCGGTGCGGCAGAGATCGCCTCGGTCGGCGACACCATCACCGGAACGTTCTGGGCCGATGCGAATGTTCGCGATACCGACTGGTACGTGCTCAGCCTCACCGAAGCGACCGAAGTCACGGTGACGATCAAGGCCAACATGCCCTGCTTTACGGCATTCGTCGACCTCGCCTGCGGCGGTATCCTCGGAACTGCCTCGACCGGCAACTGCGGTGGTTCGACCACGTTCTGTTTCCCTCCGGGTGACTACTACGTGGTGGCACTTCCCTCCGTGTTCGCGGGCTTCCCCTGCGGCTTCGAGTTCGGAAACGACTACTCGATTAGTGTGACGGGCGTTCCCTGTGATGCTTCGGCTCCGGCGAACGACAACTGTGTCGACGCTTCGCTCGCAGTCATCGGCGCGAATCCGTTCGACAATCCCTTCGCTTCGACCGAGGTCGCCGACCCGACGTGCGGTTTCGGCGGAGCACCGTTCACGAAGGACGTCTGGTTCAAGTTCACGCCTGCGACGTCACAGACCTTTGTGCTTGAAACCTGCTCAGGTCCGTCTCCGTTCGACACGGGTATCGAGGTCTACAGCGCGTGCCCGCTGAATGGCGGCACGCTCCTCGGCTGTAACGACGACGGTACGGGCTGCGCGAACTTTGCGTCGAACCTCAGCATCGCGCTCGACGCGGGCGTTGAGTACTTCATCCGCGTTGGCGGTTGGGATGGTGCGACGGGTGCGACTGACCTCATCATCAGCGCTGGCGCTGAACCGCCGGCGAACGATGAATGCACGGGGGCTCTCCCGATTCTCGTTGGCTCGACGGCCTTCAACACGGCAGGTGCCTCGGGCACGACTCTCGCCTGCACGAAGTTCGGAAACGCCAACATCTACAACGACATCTGGTTCAACTATGAATCTGTCGGCGATGGCAACTGCACGATTTCCACGTGCGGTGCTTCGTTCGACACCAAGATCGCGGTCTTCGACGGCTGCAGCGGTGCGCTCATCGCTTGCAACGACGACAGCGCCACCTGCGGCGCTGGCACTCTCCAATCTTCACTCACGTTCGCAGCAAGCTGCGGCGTGACCTACAAGATCTCGGTGGGCGCGTTCGGCGTGGCAGGCTTCGGCTCCGGCACGATCAGCCTGACCCAAGAAGGAAACTGTGGCGCTGCATGCCCAGCGGACTTCGACGGTGACGGCTTCGTCTCGGCTGCTGACCTCTCGCTCCTCCTCGCGGCTTGGGGCGGATCCGCAGGCGACGTCGATGGCGATGGCTTCACCAACGCTGCTGACCTCTCGCTCCTCCTCGCGGCTTGGGGCGCCTGCCCGTAAGTCTTGAGTTGGCTTGAGACTGGAAACTGCAGCCCCCGACCGAAAGGTCGGGGGCTGTTTCTTTTGCTCTACGGTCTTTTCCCGCTTCGACATTTCTTCCATCGTTCGCCTTCCGTTGTGCGGCAGAAGAATTATGTTGCGACTGCGACTCGCGTCTTCTGAGTCGATTTGCCCGCGTTCGCCGCCCCAGTCACGACCATGGGGATGAACGGTGAGTCGAGATGAGTCGTGCCCGAATCGAACGGAGACTTGAGATGCAGAAGACCAGTTTCCTTGCGTTGAGCGCGCCAGTCGCCGCGTTCATCCTCACATCAGGCGCATACGCGCAATCGTGCGGCGACCCTGCGACGGGGAGTTGTTGCGTCTCGAACACCATCGCCTACTGCAACGATGCTGACTGCTGCAATCTGATTTGCGCGCAGGACGCATTCTGCTGCACAACACAGTGGGATCAGATCTGCGCGAATGCAGCAGCGGCGCAATGCGCGAGTTGTCAAGGTGGCGGCGCTGGATGCGGTGATCCTGCATCCGGCGACTGCTGTGCGGCAAACACAACGCCCTACTGCAGCGATGCTGACTGCTGCAGTTTGATTTGCGCGGCGGATGCGTTCTGCTGCAACAACCAATGGGATCAAATCTGCGCGAATGCCGCACTTGCTTCCTGCGCCTCGTGCGGTGGCGGTGGTGGCGGCGGATGCGACCCAGAGACCATCACCGACGTTTTCGTTGGGCCCAACAGCTTTACGACGTCGCTCGGAATCGGCAATCTCGACCTCACGGGTATCTGTGATCCAGGTCCGTACGGCGACGACGTCCTCTACAACACGAAGTACTTCCGCTTCGTCGCTCCTGAGACCGTGGACTATCGCGTCTCGACGTGCAATCAGGCTGCGTGGGATACGCGCCTCGCAGTCTTGACATCCTGCGATCCCTCGTCGGCCGTTGCTTGCAACGACGACGGTGCTGGTTGCGGTGCGTTCACTTCGATCCTGACGTTCTCTGCAACGGCGGGTACTGAATACATCATCGCCATCGGCGGCTACAACGCCGCGAACGTTGGCGCGGG
>JAIYCA010000242.1 GCA_027488265.1 Planctomycetaceae bacterium | reverse complement strand
TGAGAATCGCCTCGAACTCGACGTTCGGGCCGCTGCCCGCAACATCGTGCAGAATCACGACGGGCACTTCGAGACCTTTGAAGCGATGCAGCGTTTCGCGACGGAGGCAGGGGCCGTGTTCGGCCGTACGTCGTGCGGCTTGTTCGAGTGAGAGAAGCGGCAACTCTGCGATTTCAGTGATCGACGCGAGCGACGTCCGTTCGTGGCGGAAGGGCGAAATCAGCACGATGTCGTCGGGGCGGACATCTTCCGCTTCGACGAGATGCCGGACGATACGCGTGATCGCGTCGCGCACCGCTTCGCCGTCGCCATGCGGGTGACTCCACACCACCACGGGTTGACCGCTTCGCATCGATGGTGGCGCATGGAGCGCGCCGAGGCGTTCGGGATCGAGGCTGCGGAGGAACGCGGTGATGGACGCGGAGTTCCGCAAATTCTCCGAGAGAACAAGCGGCTGGCCGAAGCGCGCTTCGACTTCTTCATCGCTCGCGCCGTCGTAGAGGCACTGATTCGGATCGTGAAAGAACGCGATCCGCGGCCGTGCGCGGCGGGTGGTTGCGGCGAGCGCTTCGACCGCGTCGAGCATGTGTGGCGTGAAATCTTGGCCTTCGTCGATCACGATCGAGTCGAATGCGCCGAGTGCGCCCGCGCGGGCCGCTTCGATGAGTGCGGTCACGAGCGCGTCGAAGTGCGCTTGGCCCGCGTCTTCCGCCGGAATCGTGATGTCTGTTGCTTCACGCGCGGCGGCTGCCGCGAGCGCGTGGAAGCGCGCGACGACGAGGGAGCGCGTGCGAATCGAAGTAAGCGGCGTTTCGGGCCGCGTTGGTTCCGCACGAAGGCGCGCGGTGAGCGACGCTGCGAGCGGAATGTTGTAACAAAGCACGAGTGTGCGCAGTCCGTCCGCGTGGTCGTTCGCCGCGCGACGCAGCGCAGCGTAGGTCTTGCCAGTTCCCGGGAAACCGCGCACATGCAAGCGATCGATCGCGTGCGCGGCATCGATGATCGAACGCACGGGCCGCAAGATGTCGGTTTCGATCGCGCGCGCTTGACGAATCTCGTCGCGAACGCCGAGCCGCGTGCGGGTCTCGGGCAAGATGTGACGCGCGACCAGCTCAGGAACGCACGAATCTGCGCCGCACGTGACCTCGGGGTATCGCGCGGCGAGCGCGTCGAAGAGATCCTCGATGTTCGCGAGCAGTCGCGCGGGTTCGTTGCTGACGCGGCTATCGAGGACGTGGCCTTGCGCATCGGGCGGCAGTGAGTCGGCGCGGATTTCAATATCCGGAGTCGCGATGAGCCAGCCGTGGAGATACGGCGGGTGCGTCTTGTCGTGGAGCGCCTGTGACGCAAGCAGATTGACGAGCGCGTACATCGCAGCGATCGCTTGCTTCGGTGCGCCGCGGCCGTCGCGGCGAATCTGCATGCCCACGCGACGATGCCAGCCGTTCGTCGGATCGAAGCGGTAATCGCCACCCTTCACTTCGATGACAAGCATGCCGCGCGTGGGATCGATGACGAGGAAGTCGATCTCGCGCGTACCGACGCGGTCAGGGTCTTGGACGAGCAGATTCTGGACAACAGTCCACGGGCGCTCGACAAGCGCTGCTTCGAGCATGCGGCGGAAGGCAAGCTCCGGCTCGTTCGACGGGCGTGTGGCGCCTTCGGGCCAGATTTCGTCAGGGATGGCAGGGACAAATGTCGCCACAGCGCGAGTGTAACGGGGCTGCGTTGAACATTTGGCGCGTGGTGCCGTTCGTTTGATGTCGTTCAGCGTGTTCCGTTGCACGGCTCAAAGCAAACGACCCGCGCGGAGGCACGGGTCGTTTGGTGATTTGAGTTTTTTGCTGTCGTCGTCTCATGTCGTCGGAGCGCTCGCGCGATCTCACGATCCGCGCGGCTTACGCACGCAACGACGCACGCTCACTCTTCATCGTGGAACTTCAGCGCGTCGCTGTCGGCGTCGGAGTTGTCGTAGTGCGACTGGAACACCGTGCCGCTGCGCTCTTGCTCATCGCGCAGTTCCTGCATGCGCTTCCATTCGTCCATGGTCACGATGACTTCGCGCGCGACCGAACCCTTATGCTCGCCGAGGATGCCGGCGAGGCCCATTTGGTCGACCAAACGCGACGCGCGGCCATAGCCGATCGCGAGTCGGCGCTGGAGGAGCGACACGCTTCCGCGGCCCGACTCGATGATGATCTCGACGGCCTTGTCGAAGAGTTCGTCGCGCTCGGTTTCGACCGCGCCGCCTTCGCCTGCCTCGCCTGAGCCGCCGCTGTTCGCGACTTGTCCCGAGCGAATCGTGAGGAGCTGTCGCTCGAAGCTTGGTGCTGCGACCGTCTTCAAGAACTTCGTCACCGCGCGGGCTTCCTTGTCATCGACGAGCGTGCCTTGGCAGCGACGCGCATCGGTCTGGCTCGGCGTGACGACCAACATGTCGCCTTGACCGAGCAGGAGTTCCGCGCCCTTTTGGTCGAGCACGATGCGGCTGTCGGTACCGGACGCAACCTTGAAGCCGACGCGGCAGGGCATGTTCGACTTGATGAGGCCGGTGACGACGGTCGCCTGCGGACGCTGCGTCGCGAGGATGAGGTGGATACCAACCGCGCGCGCCTTCTGTGCGATGCGCACGATCGATTGCTCGACCTCCTTGTTCGTCATCATGAGGTCCGCGAGCTCGTCGATCACGAACACCATGTACGGGAGCTTCTTCGGAACCTTCGCCCACTCGACCTCGTCGGCGGGTGCGATGACTTCCTTCAACTCCGACTCGCTCAGCGCGTTGAAACTCTTGATGTCGCGGACGCCCGCTTCCTTCAGGAGTTCGTAGCGCTCTTCCATCTTGTTGACGGCCCATTCAAGGATCGCCGCGGCCTTGCCCATCTCGGTGATGACGGGGCAGGCGAGGTGCGGGATCTCGCTGAACTGCGCCATTTCGACCATCTTCGGGTCGACGAGCACGAGCTTGAGCTCATCCGGACGCTTCGTGTAGAGCCACGACATGATGATCGTGTTCATGCAGACCGACTTACCAGAGCCGGTCGTACCCGCGATCAGCATGTGCGGCATCTTGGTGAGGTCGAGGACGAGCGGCTCGCCGGCCGAGTCCTTGCCGAGGAACATCGGAAGCATCATGCCCGACGCGTGTCCGCTCGACATGAGTTCCTTGAGGCGGACCTTTTCCTTCTGCTTGTTCGGAACTTCGATGCCGACCGCGGTGCGGCCAACCATGTTCGGAATGATGCGCACGTTCGGTGCTTGCAGCGCGCGGGCGATGTCCTTCGAGATCGTCTCGAGGCGCGCGACGCGCGTACCCGCGGCGAGTTCGACGGAGTAGAGCGTGACGACGGGGCCCGACTCGATGTGGGTGATTTCGCCTTCGAGGCCGTAGGTCGCGAGGGTGCGGGTGAGGAGTTCCGCCTGCTCGCGCACGTACGCTTCCATCTTCTCGCTGTAGTTGCCTTCGGGTTCTTCGAGGAGTTCGAGCGTGGGGAACTGGTAGCCCTCGTAGTTCTCGGTGCGCGGGATGTCTTCGTCGCGAAGCTTCGTGGTCGACGTCTTCGCGGTCATCTTGATCGGGAGCTTCTCGATCTTCGCGCGGAGTTCGTCTTCCGAAAGCGGCGCACGTTCGCCACTCGCGTCAGGCTTCGTTTCGGTGACGGTCGTTGCTGCGACGGCGGGCGCGGTTCCCGCATTCTCGTCCTCGTTGCTTGCGGCAACTTCGTCGTCCGAGTCGAATTCTGCGTCGATGTCGACATCGTTCTCGTCTTCGACCGCGTCTTCTTCTTCATCCGCGTCCTCATCCGCGATCTCTTCCTCTTCAGCACTTTCGTCAGCCTCGACGGGCTTCGCGACAGCAACCGCCGGGCGCGCCGACGAACGACGCGCGGTCGACGTGCGGCGACCACCGGCAACAGCAGGTTGCGGGAACATCGCGGAGAAGCGCTCGCGGAGCGAGACGAAGAAGCCCTTCCAGTCGTACTCCCACACTGGTGCGAGGAACGCGAGCGAGCGCTTCATCGCGCCAGGCAACATCGCAACCAACGCATCCGCGGCGACGATCGCTCCGACGGCGAGGCCCGCGAGGAACGCGATCGACGCGCCAACAGGGCCAAAGCGCGCGTGCATCTCATCGGCGAAGAACATCGGAACGAGTCCCGCGTCGACACCGGTGAGCGGGCCGACCGTTGGGAACCACTCCGCGTGCAGTGCGCCGAACGCGCACATCGCGATCAGGCAGCCGACGAATCGCACAAACGGGTGCGCGATCGAGCGTCCGAAGGCTGTGAAGCCGAGGAGGACGCCGAAGTAGACGACTGGAATCCACACGCCGAAGCCGAGCGTCGAGTAGAGCCAGTACGCCGCCGCCGCGCCGAAACGGCCGCAGAGGTTGAGCGGCGGGTCGGTCGGCGTCGCAACGACGTGCGTCGGCCAGTCCGTCGAGCGGAAGCTCGCAAGGCTGACAAACAAGCACACGTAGAGCGCTGCCAAGAGCACCCAAACGATGCGGCGACGGTTGAGGTCACCGTCAGTGGCGGGGTTGGTTACATCCGTATCCGCCTCAGACGCACCAGTGCGCGTCGAGGCATTCCGAGCGGTCTTTGCCATGGTCCTGATATCGGCTCGGCGGACGCGAAAAGCCCAAGCGAAAAACGAACCGAAAACCTCCCTCGCCGCGGAACCGAAAACCGCGCCGGCCGCGCGCACCGAACCAGCAGTTGACGCCCCGCGCGGCGTGCATTCGCGCTACCTTCCGCGCCATGCACTTTCGGCTTGTCGACCGCTTCCTCGAACTCACCGATTCGTCTGCCGTCGCCGTCAAGAACGTCACGGCAGCCGAGGAGTACCTTCAAGATCACTTCCCTGGGTTCCCCGTCCTTCCCGGCGTCTTCATGGTGGAGGCGCTGACCCAAGCTGCCCGCGCGGTGATGGAAAAGCGGGGGACGCCGCGCATGGTGCTCGGCGAGGTGAAGGCGCTTCGATACGGCAGCTTCGTCCGCCCTGGCGAGACGCTGAAGGTCGAGGTCACGCTCGAGAAGACGAAGGACGACGGCACCGTCGTCTTCAAGGCGCAGGGCACGGTTTTGCGCGGCGCGTCGGATCCTGCCGCGCCCGCCGAAACGGCCGTCGCGGGCCGCCTTATACTGCGCCCCCTCCGAAACTGAAGTTTCGGGACCTGCCGTCCAAACGGTGGGCTTCGTTCGAGAAGTCCTCGACCGAAGTGTTGAACAAGCACCTTGTGTGACGCCGCCCAATCTTTCTTTGGGCGCGATTGTGGAGACCGTGATGGCCAAGAGCCGCGAAGACATCGAAGCCGACGTTCGTGACGTACTTGTGGATGCCCTCGGAGTGGATGAGGACGATGTTGTTCCCACCGCCACCCTCAAGGGTGACCTCGGCGCTGAGAGCATCGACTACCTCGACATCGTCTTCCGCCTCGAGAAGAAGTTCTCGACGACTGAGAAGCCGTTCAAGATCGCGCAGGGCGAACTCTTCCCTGAGAACCTCATGACCGACCCGACGCTCGTGGAGAACGGCAAGGTGACGGCCAAGGGTCTCGCGCTCCTCAAGGAGAAGGTTCCGCACGTGGCGCTCGGCGACTTCGAAGGCGATCCGCAGATCACCAAGTTGCCGACGCTCTTCACCGTGAAGAGCCTTTGCGATTTCGTCGAGCGCAAACTCAAGAATTGATTTCGGGAGTTGCGTCTGGGGATCGGTTGTCCGATCGCTTGCTGGGTTGAGCGCGTGGCTGAATTCTCGCGCTTGCAGCACAGGTGAAAGCACATGTCACGCTCGCTTGCATCATCGTTGGATGTTGCGGGCTCGCTTTGAATGGAGTCGTCGAGATGCGTTGGATGTGGATCGACAAGGTCATCGCGTTTGAGCCGGAAAAGCGGCTTGTTGCGGTGAAGAACGTCTCGCTCGCAGAAGAGCATCTGCATCAGCATTTCGCGGCGGAGGGTGGGCTTCCGGCCGCGCCCGTTATGCCGAACTCGCTCATTCTCGAAGGCATGGCGCAGACGGCGGGCATTCTCGTCGGCAGCGTGCACGGGTTTCGCGAGAAGGTCGTGCTAGCGAAAGTCGCGAGCGCGACCTTTGAACGCGATGTGACGCCTGGTGAAACGATTCGCTACGACGCGACGATCGAGCGCATGGATGACATGGGCGCGAGCACGATTGGCATCGTTGAGCGTTGGTCGTTCGTCGACAACGCGTGGGCGCCAGTCGGTCGCATCGAGTTGATGTTCAGTCACCTCGACCAGAATCGCGCGGGCACGGAGTTCCCTGAGGAGAACTTTGTCTTCGGCGAGAATTTCCGCACGCTGCTCGAAGGCGCTGGGTTGAAGAAGTTCGTTGTTTGAGCGCTCGCGACTGGCGGGCTGCTGAAGCTTCGCTTCAGGTGCCCGCTTTCGCTCGCTCTCGTCAGCCTCGCCGCGAGTGAATCGCGGCGGGCTGAGATGCGCGGTTGATCGCTCGCAACCTGCTTCGCAACTTGCTCGCTTTGGCGTGATCGTGCCAGAGGGAGCCGCCGCAGCGGCGAACGCCAAGGTTCTGAGTGGCCGCGCCATCAGGCAAGCACTTCAAGCTCAATCTTCGGCACTGCGGGGAAGTCGACGTCGGTCTGATGGATGTGGTTGTAAAGCGCGGTGAAGGTCATCGCGGTAATCGCAGCGACCACCTCAATCGCGGCGCGATCGTCGAAGCCGGCAGCGCGAAACGCGGCAAGTTCCGCGTCAGACACATTGCCATTCTTCTCCATCACCGCGTTCGTGAAATCGAGCAGCACTTGAGCGCGCGCGTTCGAGCCAACTCCGCGGCGTGCCGCGAGTGCGTCGGCTGCGCCAACGCCAACTCCTGCAGCGACGCGCGTGTGTGCCGCGACGCAATAGCCGCAATGGCGCGATTCCGCCGCGCGCAGCATCACGAGTTCTTTCTCTGCTTTCGTGATCGCGCCGCTCGTTCCGATCGCGCGCATGAACGCGACGAAAGACGCGAAAATCTCGGGATTCGCAGCGATTCCTTTGTAGATGTTGATCGGGGCGCTCGCGAGTATGCGAGCGACTTCTCCACTGGCATCCTTGGGTTCAACGATTGAGAGTCGGGGCATGGGGCAATCTCCGATTCGAGGTTTCTGCGCAGGTTCGTCACGACTGCTCGCAGTGTTGCGAGCGGGGCGCGTCCGAGTCCGCGTCAAGTTGCCTTAGTTCATCGTTTTCAGCATGGTTTGAACATGCAAGAGAAAAACACACCCACCCCGCGGGTGGCGGGGCGGGTGCGTGCAGTCAAGACGGGACGGGGTGCTCCTCAGTCACCCCGCCCCGATTGGAGTCGTTGGGAGCCCCGATCGGGGAGGCGATCCGATGCGGGGCCGATCCAAGGTCGATTCCGAAGGGCGGTTGCCCTGTGGAGCCGATGCCGTCGGCGCCGCGGAGTCCCTTACGCGGCGGTCGACATGAGAAAGGTCGAATACAGCGCGGCGGAAGCAAGTGCGTTGCGCACCTCCTGCGTGGCGGGTGATCGCTCTGTGCGGTTTGCGACGGTCTCGCGGGAGCGTTCGCGTGGCGTGCGTCGGGTTGTGACGATTCTGCGGGTCTCGCGCACGCTCGCGACGCCCGAGATGCGTGGCGACGCTCGCGGCGAAGCATGCGCGAACACCGTTGGTTCGGTCGGTAGGATGCGCGCGTGGCCCGACATCTCGCCATCTACACCGGAAGTTTCGACCCGATCTCCTACGGGCACCTCGACATTTTGCGTCGCAGCCGCGGGATGTTCGACGAGGTCGTGCTCGCGATCGGCCGCAATCCGAACAAGGAAGCGCTGTTTACGTTCGAAGAGCGCCTATCGCTCGCGCGAACGCTTGTTGCGGAGATGACCACCAAGGAGTCGGCAGGGGCGCACGTGCGTGTCGACCACTACACGGGCCTCACGGTTGACTATGCGAAGTCGGTGAACGCCTGCGCGATCGTACGTGGTATTCGTAACATCACGGATCTCGCAAACGAGTGCCAACTCGCGATCACAAACCGCCAGGTTGCGGGCATCGAGACGGTGTTCATCGTGACCGGCGAGAATTTCGCGTACACGAGTTCGAGTTTGATCAAGCAGATTGCAGCGCTCGGTGGCTCGCTCGATGCGCTCTCGTCGCTCGTGCCGCCCGTTGTGGTTGAAGCACTGCGTGCGAAGCGTGGCGATCCTTCGAACCCGATCGGACGACTCGCCCGCGATGGCCTCGTCGAGTGACGTCGCGTGATCATCGAGTGATGCTTACGAAACTGCTCGCAAGCGTTCCCACGACGCTCGCGCGGGAATGGTGCCGCTGCGGCACTCTTCGCGAGAAACGAGCGGCCGTCCGCCTTGTTACCCTTCCGCGCCCATGACCTCCTCGTCGTCTTCTACTTTCCGCGTGATCTCGATTGGAACGCTCGCCGCAAACCCACACTGGGGCGAGCGCGGCGCGGTGCGTCCACCACACGCGACGACGACACTCATCATCTCGGGGAAGTCAAAGATCCTCGTCGATCCGTCGCTCCCTGCACAGGCGCTGGTTCCGCGGTTGGTCGAACGCGCAGGCATCGGTCCCGACGACATCACGCACGTCTTCCTGACCTCACTGAGCCCAGTGCATCGCCGAGGAATCCTCGCGTTTGAGCGCGCGGAGTGGCTCGTCGCCGAACGCGAGCGCGAGGCGATCGGCGTTCAACTCATCGAGAAGATTCGCGAGGCACACGAGGCGCGCGACGAGGACCTCGTGAAGACGATCGCGCAAGAGATCGCGATCATCGAACGCTGCCGCGCGGCGCCAGACAAACTCGCACCGGGGGTTGATCTCTTCCCGATGCACGGTGTGACGCCTGGCCTCACAGGGCTTCTGCTGCCAGGGCGCGGCATGACGACGCTCATCGCGGGCGACGCGGTTGCGACCGTCGAACACCTTGGTGCGGGACAGGTTCTCACGCCTTGTTTCGACCTCGAGGCGGCGCGCGAGAGTTTCGCAGAGGCCATTGAGATCGCAGATTGGATCGTCTGCGGCCGCGATAATCTCGTTCCCGCCCGCGGGTGACCGAGGAACCCAACTGTCTTCGGAACGTGGCTCTCCGACCGGCGAAATGCGCGCGGCGTGGCCCTATGATCGCGGCCCATGCAGCCAGTTTCTCGGCCGACTGTGAAGACTGAAACGAAACCATCCGGTGACGCGCCCGCGGCGACGTGGGCTGGCCCCGATCCAAACGTGGCCCCCGTCACGGTCCGCTCGCTTCAACGCGCGATGCGCGAGGGGAAGAAGTTCGCCTCGCTGACCTGTTACGACGCGACGACGGCGCGCTGGCTCGAACGCGCGGGTGTCCCCGTTCTGCTCGTTGGCGACACCGCGGCTGAGATGGTGCTTGGTTACCCAAACACGCTGCACGCGCCGCTCGACTTCCTCATCATGCTCACGGCCGCAGTGAAGCGCGGCGCTCCGCGCACGTTGGTCATGGCCGACATGCCCTTCATGAGTTACCACGCCGATGACGCGGAAGCGGTGCGCAACGCCGGTCGATTCATGACCGAGGGCACCGCCGACGTCGTCAAACTGGAAGTGGACGCGTCGTTCGCGCCGGTTGTCGCCAAGATGAGTCGCGCGGGGATTCCGGTCGTCGCGCACATCGGTTCACGACCGCAGCACGCGAAGCAAGTTGGCGGGTACGTCGCCGCGGGGAAGACGGCCGACGACGCGGTCAAGATCTTGGCCGACGCAGACGCGATGATCGCTGCGGGCGCAACCATGCTCCTCATCGAAGCGACGCCTGTCGAAGTGACCGAAGAAGTGGTTCGACGCTCGCCCGTTCCTGTCATTGGCTGTGGCGCGGGCCCCGCGTGCCACGGGCAGGTCGTCGTCCTGCACGATTTGCTCGGGCTCACCGATCGACAACCACCGTTTGCGCTTCCGATCGTGCCGCTTGCGCGCGGACTTGCGGAAATGGCGAGTGAGTGGAAAGACCGCGTCAAGACGGGTGCTCTCGGCGAACACCCGTACGCGCTCTCGGACGCGGAGAAGGATGAATTCTTCCGACGGATCGGACGAGTTTGAGCATCCAACAGAGCCCTTTCACGGAATCCCACAGCCATGCGCCAATTCCCCTACGTCGGACCTGGATTTGTCGTTGTCGCCGCCGCTGGGATCGCGATTCTCGCGGCACCGCTTGCGATCCGTCGTGCGAACGACGCAGCCGCGGATGCGAGCATCGAACGTGCCGCGCGCGTGCTTGAAGCGCCCGCACTTCCATTGCCTGGAGTGGTGACGACGTCGCTCTCCGCGCCGATCTCGCCCTCAATCTCTCCCTCGAACACGGCGACGCTCGCGGATGCGGGCGCGAGCGACGATGAAGCCGTGCGCGAAGTCGAGAAAGTTCTTCCGCTGCTGGAGCAAATCAATCGCGCCAATCGTGCGATCGCACGACTCGTCGAGCCGAGCGTGGTGCATGTCAGCACCATGATGGCGATGCAGCGACGCGCGTTCACCGCGCCGTACGCTTCGAGCGGGTCGGGTTGGATTTGGGATGAAGAAGGTCACATCGTGACCAACGCGCACGTCGTCGAAGGAAGCGATCGGCTGCAGGTGCAGCTCTTTGATGGCGAACTCCGCGAGGCGGAACTGGTCGGCCTTGATCTCCGTTCGGATATCGCGGTCATCAAGGTCGCGCCTGGCGGTTTGCACCCATCGTTGCGCGGCGATTCGTCGCAACTTGAGCAAGGCGACATGGTGTATGCGTTTGGCTCGCCGTTTGATTTCCGCTTCTCGATGTCGTCGGGCATCGTGTCGGGGCTCGGACGCACCGCAGGCCTCGCGGATATCGATTACGAGAACTTCATCCAGACCGATGCCGCGATCAATCCGGGGAACTCCGGTGGTCCGCTGACCGACGTGCGCGGCCGCGTGATCGGCATGAACACCGCGATCGCGACCGGTCGTGGAAACGGCACGGGACAAGGGCAGTTCGCAGGCATTGGCCTTGCGATTCCGATGTCGATGATCGAGTCGACGGTGACTCAGATCATCGAAACGGGCGAAGTGCGCAAGGGTTACCTCGGCGTTCGCATGGTGGCGCTCGACGAACTGCGCGTGCGCGGCGGTGACGGCGTGTTCGGTCAAGTGGCCGACGGATTCAAAGGCGACGGCGTGGTGATTTCGGATGTCACGCCAAGTTCGCCCGCCGAGCGCGCGGGCTTCCGCGCAGGCGACGTGATCGTTGCAGCCGATGGGCAGAAAGTCGCGACGAACGAAGGGGTTTCAGCAATCATTTCGTCGCGGAAGCCTGGAAGCGACGTGAAATTCGAAGTGTGGCGCGCCGCGGAATCGGGCGATGGCGGCGAGCGTATCGAAGTGATCGCGACGCTTGCAGAACTCGACTCGAGCGTGAATCTCGCGCCGTATCTCCCCGCCGCGCTTGAGCGTGCGGGCATTGCGAAGTTCGCAACCGCGACTTCCGATCGCGCAAAGAAGCTGGGGGTGCCGTTCCGACGTGGCGTCTTGATTGAAGATGCCGCCGACGGATCGGAAATCGCAGAACTCGTACCGGACGGCAGCACGATCACGGCTGTTTTCGAGCAGCCCGTGGGTTCGCTCGATGAGTTCTACACGCGTGTCGCACGCGCGGTGTCTTCGATGGCCGGGCAGCGGCGCGGCATGATTCGGCGCGTCGAAGTGCCGCTCTCGATCACGTGCCCCGACGGCCGCGTCGTCAACATCGCGATTTCTGCGCCGTAAACGCGCCGCGTGAGTTTCATCGAGTGGGCTTGGTCGAGTCTCTGTGACCGTGTACGATCTCGGCCCGCTCGCGCATCCTTCGCGCGAGTTCTTCGGTCGAAGCCTCAGATATCGCCGCCCTCAGCAGGCCCTCAGCAGGTCC